>JBGSYE010000288.1:0-10770 GCA_041751075.1 Chthoniobacteraceae bacterium | reverse complement strand
TCCTGTGTCTCAGGTATCGCCGTCCGCTCGTTGGCGGACTGCAAGTCCACCTCACTTTATGACCGTCTCTCCGAAGAAAAGGATCGCCGGACTGCTCGCGCCGCTCTTTGCGTTGCGCGGGGCGCACGATCTTGGGATCGGCGACGTGGGCGCGCTGCGGGAGTTTGTCGATTGGACGGCGGCGCAGGGCTTCAGCCTCGTGCAACTCCTGCCGGTGAATGAAACGGGCGGTGATCACTCGCCCTACAACGCCCTCTCTTCCGTCGCGCTCGAGCCCACCACCATCGAGATCACCGCGGACGCCGTCCCCGATCTCACCGCGGCGGATCTGCGCGAGCTCGCCTCGCCGGCGGAGACCTCCCCACTTTGCGCCGGACCGGTGCAGTATCCGGCGATCAAGGCGCTGAAGGCGCGGCTGCTCGAACGCGCCTTCGAGCGTTTCACCGCCGGCTCGTGGCGCAAGCGCGACGCGCGCACGCGGCGCTTTCAGAAATTCTGCCGCGCCGAGGCGGCGTGGCTCGAAGGCTACGCGCTCTTTCGCATGCTCATGGAGGAAAATGGCGGCATCGAGCGCTGGGATTGGTGGCCCGCGGAACACCAGACGCCGGAAGCTGCGCAGCGCTGGCTCGCCTCGCTGCCCGCCGGGCGGCGCCGCGCGCTCGAGCTCCGCATCCGCTTTCGCAAATACATCCAGTGGATCGCCTGGGAGCAATGGCACGCTGTGAAGGAACACGCGACGAAGCGCGGCGTGGCGCTCATGGGCGACATCCCATTTGGCGTGAGCTACTACTCGGCGGATGTGTGGGCGCAGCGCGATCTCTTCGACCCCGTGTGGTGCGGCGGCTGCCCGCCGGAGCGCATCTTGAAGGTGGACGAGTTCACCTACCAGTGGGGCCAGAACTGGGGCATCCCGCTTTATCGCTGGGAGGTGCATCGCGTCGCGGACTTTGCCTGGTGGCGGCAGCGCGTGCATAAGGTGCGCGACGTTTTCCACCTCTTCCGGATCGATCACATCCTCGGCGTCTTCCGCATCTACGGCTTCCCGTGGCGGCCCGAGCGCAATGCGGAATTCCTCCCCCTCACTGAGGAGGAAGCGATGAAGCTCACGGGCGGCGAGCTGCCGCACTTTGTGGCCCATGCGGACGACACCGACGCGCACAAGGCCGCGAACCTCGCACAAGGGCGCGAAATCCTGCAGACGCTGGCGGAGGAAAGCGGGGTCCATCGGCTGGTCGGCGAAGACCTCGGCCAGGTGCCCGACTACGTGCGGCCCTGCCTGCACGAGCTTGGCATCGCCGGATTCAAAGTGCCGCAGTGGGAAGTCGCCGCCGATGGCGAGATGATCGCCGGGACGAAATACGAGCGCCTGTCGCTGGCGACCTTCGCCACGCACGATCATCCGCCTCTACGCACGATGTGGGACGACTGGATGGCCGCGATCTCCGCCGCCGAATGCGGCGGGACCGAGACGTGGCCGGCGCGCGACGCAGCGTGGAGCGAAGTGCGCCGCCTGGCCAAGTGGTGCGGCTTCGAGGTGCCGCGGCTCACGCCATTTTCGGACAAGATCCACCGCCCCATGCTGCGCGCGCTCTTCGCCAGCGAATCGTGGATGGCCGTGCTCATGCTCACCGATCTCTTCGCCTCCCGCCAGCGCTTCAACGTCCCCGGCGCCGTGAGCGACGCCAACTGGAGCGAGCGCATCGCCGTGCCCGTGGCGGAGATGCGCGCGCCGGATTGGATCCGCGCGCTGCTCGCCGAGACGGGACGGGCGGGCAGGGTGTCGTAGCGGCGACGTCCTCGTCGCCGGAAGTGCCCGCGGCGTCCTCGCCGACAAGCCGACCGGAGGCGAGACGCCTCTGAGAACTACCGTCGGCGAGACGCCGCCGCTACGACTAGGGCGAGAAGCCCACGTTCAGGCGGGTGAAGCGTCGGCCGGGCGCCGTGAGCGAGTCCGTGACGGTGACGCGCTCCCAGATCGAGTCGATCGGCAGGACCGCGGTCTGCGCACTCGGGTTCACCCCGAACGCCGCGGAGAGATCGGAAAATTCCACGCGGTAGGTGATCCCCGGATTGTTCGCACCAGCGCGGCGCAAATACACGAGCGTGAGCTTTCCCTGACTGTCGCGCGACGCGACGGGGAGTCCAGAGAGCGAGGCGACGGTCGTGCCCGCCGGATTCGCCAGGGCACGAGCGTTTGGCCGCGCCAGGTCGCCGGCGGCGGGCGCGAGATTCAAGGCAAACTTGAGCAGGTTGGCGAGACCGTCGCCGCTGGGATTGGTGAAGTCCTGCGAGCCGTCCGCAAGCAGGCCATGGATTGCGCGCCAAAACGAAAGCTGATGAAGGTTATTGGCCTGCGTGCTGAAATCGGTTTCCACGAAATTGGCCGGCGTGCCGCCGCCCGGCGAAAGACCGATCAAGCCATCGGTGGCGGCGATCGCGAGGATCGTGATGGTGACACGCCCATCAAAGAACATCTCGATCTGAAAGCGATTCGAATCCGTCGTGCCAAACTGCGGAACATTTTCCCACGTCACCGCCACGCGATCGGATAGCTGGCGATAGGAAACGCTGCCGCCCGCGCTCGGATTGAGGTCATCGAAAAGCGCGGAGATGCGCGGCTGGCTGAAGTGCGAGTCGAAACTTTCGCCAAGATTCGGATCGCCCGTGGTGAAGGTGATGTAGCCGTTGCTGCCGACGAAGAACGCGCCGTAAGCGGTGCCATGGAAGATCACCTGCGCGCCTCCACTCAGTGTCACCGGCTCCGAGGAGTCATCGGTTAATGGCAGAGCCGTGCCACCGGTGGGATCCGTCGGAAAGGTGGCGGTCGGGACGCGCGCAAACACATAGCCGCTGACCGACACGGTCGGAACGAAGACATACGTCGCCCCAGCCGTATCGTTCAGCGTGCTGTCGAAGAGCTCGGTGAGAAACTCGCGCACGCCGACATCGAGGACGGCCATATTCCGCGATCCACTCGTCCAGCCGGGCACCTGAGCACTAATCGTCACCGTCTGTGTGCCGTCGGCGAGATTTTCATTCAGGATCGTCAGGGGAAAGGTCGCGGACGCCTGGCCCGTAGGAATCGTCACGGTCGCCGGCACCGTAATCTCCGTGGTGTCACTGGACAGGAGAGCGACCTGGATCGGCGCCGCGACATTCGCGCCCGCCGTGACCATTCCGACCAGACCCGTGGCCCCTTCCTCGGCACTGACGGGCAGCGCCACCGTGAGTGTCGTCGTTTCGTTGTCATGCACGACGATGCTCGCCGGGATCCCGAAATACCCGCTCGCCGAGGCGTTCACGCTCACCGATTGCGAGCCGTCCAGCAGCGTGTCGTTCACCGCGGAGACGGCAAACGACGCCGTCGCCTGGCCGGCCGGGATGAGGACCGTCGCGGGCACGGTGAGCTCTCCCGGCGCACTATTGAGCAGCGTCACCGTCAAATTCGCGGTGGGCGCGGGGCTCGAGGTCACGCTGCCGACGCCCGACGCCCCGCCCTCGGTGAGGCTGGCCGGCAGGGCGACCGTCAGCGAGGCGGCCAGCGGGAAGGCGCTGAAATCGCTCTCCGTAAAATCCGCTGGCGTGCCGCCCCCCGCCGAGAGGCCGATCAATCCATCGGTGGCCGCGATCGCGAGGATTGTGATGGTGATGCGGCCATCGAAGAACATCTCGATCTGAAAGCTGTTCGAGTCCGTCGTGCCGAATTGCGGGACGTTCTGCCACGTCACCGCCACGCGATCGGCCAACTGGCGATAGGAAACGCTGCCGCCCGCGCCGGGATCGAGGTCATCGAAGAGCGCGGAGATGCGCGGCTGGTTGAAGTGCGTCGCGAAGCTCTCGCTGAGATTCGAATCGCCCGTGGTGAAGGTGAGGTAGCCGTTGCTCCCGACGAAGAACGCGCCGTAATCGATGCCGTGCAAAGTGACCTGGGCTCCACCACTCAGCGTCACCTGGCTCGAGGAATCGTCACTCAAGGATAACGTCGTGCCACCGGTGGGATTGGTCGGAAATGCGGTCGTCGGGCTGCGCGCAAAGGCATAGCCGCCGGCTGCCGCCGCGGGCACAAAGAAGTAACTGGTGCCGGCCGTGTCATTGGCCGTCGTGTCGAAGAGCTCCGTCAGAAAATCTTCCGCTCCCACATCGAGCACCAGCATCGATGCGGAGCCAGCGCTCCAGCCCGCGACCTGCGCAGCCACGATCACCGTCTGGCTGCCATCCACGACGCCATCATCGTGGATCGTCAGCGGGAAAGTGACGCTGGCCTGGCCCCCGGGGATGAGCACGCTCTGCGGGACGCTCACTTCGGTGACATCATTGGAGGACAAGCTCACGGCCACGGATGCCCCGACGATGGCTCCAGCCGTGACTGTGCCCGTGAGTCCCGCCTCGCCCTCGCTGGCATTCGCCGGCAGAGTCACCGTGAGTGTGGTCGTCTCATTGTCGATCACCGCGATGCTCGCCGGCACGCCGGAGTACGGCGGTGCGCTGGCATTCAGAGAAACGCTGGGAGAGCCATCGAGCAACGTGTCATTGACCGCCGAGACGGCAAAGCTCGCCGAGGCTTGCCCGCCCGGAATGAGCACCGAGGCCGGCACGCTCAATTGGCCGGGCGCCCCATTGATCAGGGTGACACTCAGATTGGCGGTGGGGATGGGATTGGCCGTGACGGTGCCGGTGCCGCTGGCCCCGCCTTCGGTGACGCTCACGGGCAGGGTGAGGCTAAGGCTGGCCGCACCAGGGTAGGCGCTGAAGTCGCTCTCGAAAAACGCCGCGGGCGTGCCCCCGCCGGGCGAGAGACCGATCAACCCATCCGGCGCGGCGATGGCCAGGATGGTGATGGCGATGCGGCCATCGAAAAACATCTCGATCTGCAAACTGTTGCCGCCAGCGACGCCGTATTGCGGCACGTTATCCCACGTCACCGCCACCCGATCGGAGAGTTGCCGGTAGGAGACACTTCCCCCACTGGCGGGATCGAGATCGTCGAAGAGCGCGGCAATGCGCGGCACATTGAAGTGCTCCGCGAAGCCCTCGCCCAAGTTCGAGTCCCCTGCCGTGAAGGTGAGGTAGCCATTGCTACCCACGAAGAACGACCCGTAAGCGACGCCAAAAAGCCGCACTTGCGCACCACCGCTCAGCGTCACGGGAGCGAAACTGTCGTCACTCAGCGGGATCGGCGTTCCACCCGCCGGGTTGGTCGGAAAGGCGGACGCAGATTGCCGGCTCGGATTGTACGCCGGGGTGCCGCCGGTCGGCGCAAAGGTGAAGGTCGAGAAGGCGGTGTCATTGGAATCTCCGCCACCGGTGAAGAGCTCGGTGAAAAATTCCAGTCCCACCGCGAGGGAGACGGCGCGAGTCCGCACGGCGCCGCTGGTGGTATTGGTAAAGGTGATGGTGTCGGAGTAAGCACCCATCGTGAGGGTATTGGCGCTGGCATTGATCGAAGCCGTGACCGTCGTCGTGGCACCGGGAGTCAGGGTGCCGCTCGTGGCCGAAAGCGTCAGCCAGGGCTGGGTCTTGCTCGCGGTCCAGTTGAGCGGCGCGGTGCCCGCATTGCGCAGCGTGTAGGCGTGGCTGCTGGGAGTGAAGGGTCCACCGGCCGGCCCCCGGCTGAGCGCGGGCGCGCCCGGGGTGACACTCAGATCGTCTGGCAGGGCAAAAGATTCGACGACACCCGTCGTCGTGCTGCTCGGCGGCGCGGAGGCATCCGCGCCCATGCCGCGCTTGGCAAAGGCGGTCCACAGCCTGGTGTAATTGGCGCCGCCCGTGAGCACGGCGTCGGCCTGCAGGATGGCGTCGCGGGCTTCGAGCAGGGTCGGGTTGACGGGCGCCAGTTTCATTCCATCGGTCACGAGCTGCAGGATGAGCTGGTTGCCAGCGAACCCGTGGGCGGCGATGAGATTGGCGCGCGCCTCCCAGAGGGTCACGCACCACACCTCGCCGATGTTGTGCACGGCATTGGCGGTATTGCCGATGATCGGGCTGCGCGGAATGCCCGTATGTGGCGCGGCCTGCGTGGGGTCGATGTCTTTGTAAGTGAGCGGATTCTTCGTCAGATCCGTCGAGTACGGATACCGGCGGATGCCGAAGTAATAATTCTCCGCGAGCCCACCGAGTTGCAGCGTGGCGTAACCCCCCGCGGCATAGTTGCCACTGGGATTGTCCCCAGGCTCCGACAGCAGGCTGAGGCCATAGAAATCCGACCACCCCTCGCCCATGCCGCGCGTCGCGAGCTGGCTGATGCCCGCGCCGCCCCCGACCAGGCGATTGCTCAAGCCGTGACAGTATTCGTGGATGACGATCTCGTGGTCGAAGTCCCCATCGCGGTCCGGCGTGGGCCCATCGAAGACATACATCTGCATCCGGCCCGGCGACCCATCCGGCGGCGTGGAGAAGTTGGCGTTGTTCGTTCCCGAACCATCCTGCGCATCGGCTTGCACGGCATCGTTGCCGAGTCCGCCGCGCCCGAAGTTGTTGGTTTGAAAGTTGCCCGCGCTTTCCGTGAAGCCCAACTGGTAGAGCCGGTCGTGCAGGACATTGTTCCAGTAAAACAGGTCCGTCACCGCCGCGGCGGCATAAGTGCTGGGCGCCTGGGCCAGATCGAGCGGGAAATCGAACACGCGCGTGGCGCTCGTCGGTCGCGGCAGATCGGGTTGGTTGTCATCGTTGAGGTCGGTGTGGGCATCGACGTTATTGCCGAGGGTTTGGGTGCCGCCGTCGTCGATCCAGCCATTCGGAGAAGCCGTGGTATCCAGCGCCGAGATCGTCACCAGCGTGCGCGCGACCACGGGCGGCTGGGTGGATTGTGGAGTGGCGTGCCCCGGCGAGAAGGGAGAGGGGCTGTCGCTGTTGAAGACGCGATAGCTGGCGTCGCTGATGTAATTGGTCAGCCCCTGCCGCAAGAGCAACTGGCCCGTTTGTGCATCGACCAGGCCGAGGAACATCTCGCCGCGGGCACCGCTCGTAAAAATCACCTGCCAGCAGAGATGGAGCGTCTGCGCATCCATCGGCAGCCAGACCAGCCGCGCTTCGAGATCGTAGATGCGTTGTGCTTTGAATTTTTGGCGCTGCTCGGAGCCTTCCGCGGGACCGGCGGGCACGATCCGCTCCGCGGCAACCTGGTCGCCCACGCTCCTGGCCGCTACGGACACCGCGAGTGCCGGGCTCACGGGAGGCTTGCCCGCGAGCGCGGTGCGCGCCGCCCCTTTGGCGCCGGCCGCAGCCTCGAGATCCGGCACGAACCCGCTGGCCACATTGACCAATTCTCCGCGCTTGGTGATGTGCGCTTTGAAGAGCGCCTCAAACACGGGGATGCCGTCGAGTTGCTGCTGCCAGACGATCGTCTGCAGCCCGTTGTGCTTGTCGCGATAGTCTCGCGTGACGCGGGCCGCCGCCAGCGCTTCGGGACCGTGGCCGAACAAGGCGCGGTGCTCGGTGAGAAACGCTTTGACCCCGCGCGCAGGGTCATCCGCCGCATAGGCACTCACCGCCGCCGCGCTGACCGCGACCCCCTGTCCATTGTCTCCCGTGAGAAAGCCACGCTTCGCGGAAATCAGCCGCGGCGCGCCGACGATGGCATCGCGTTCGATCGCCATCTCCGGGGCTTTCGCGCGCAGAGCGTTCTCCGCGGCGACCTCGGCTGGCGCCGCCTTGGCGCGGCCTGGCTGCCGGACATCGAGATTTTGCATTGGGGCACGGCTAGGCGCGACCGCTGCCTCCAACAAGCTGCTCAACAGAAAAAGGGCACTCAGGCCAGCACGCCAGGTGTGCCTCGACACATTTCGCTCATTCATAGGGAACTTCTCCGAACTGGACCCGACTACCCGGTCAGCAATTCCACCAACCGCATGCAAAGTACTCAGGAATGCTTCCGGTAGAACTTTCGGATGACGAAACGTCAAGAGGAAATTTTTGCCGCACCGAGAAAATGTCCCCGCGGCAGAAAGTGGAGTGTTAAGAGCCGAGCGAAGCGAGACAGCCGATCCATCTTTTTCTTCGATGAATTTCGGCAATTGAGTGTTGAGTGGCGTCCGGCTTCAAATCCGCGCGCCGCTCCACTGCGGCGCGCCACTCAAACACGCAACACTCAACACTTCCATGAACGCACCACTACGCATCGCAGTCACCGGCGCCGCCGGACAGATCGGTTACTCGCTCCTTTTTCGCATCGCCTCCGGTGCGATGTTCGGCCCCGAGCAGCCCGTCATCCTGAATCTCATCGAGATCGAACCCGCGCTCCCCGCGCTCGGCGGCGTGGTGATGGAACTCCAGGACTGCGCCTTTCCGCTGCTCAAGGACATCGTCGCCACGGCCTCGCTGGATGAAGGTTTCCGCGGGGTGAATTGGGCGCTGCTGGTCGGCAGCGTGCCGCGCAAGCAGGGCATGGAGCGGAAGGATCTGCTCGGCATCAATGGGAAGATTTTCATCGGCCAGGGCCAGGCCATCGAGCGCAATGCCGCGAGCGACGCGCGCATCCTCGTCGTGGGAAATCCCTGCAACACGAATTGCCTCATCGCGATGAACAACGCCCGTGGCATCCCCGCGGAGCGCTGGCACGCCATGACGCGCCTCGACGAAAATCGCGCCAAGACCCAGCTCGCGCTCAAGGCTGGCGTCGATATCAGCTCGGTCAGCAATCTCGCGATCTGGGGCAATCACTCGCCGACGATGTATCCCGACTTTCAGAATGCGCGCATCGACGGCCGCCCGGCTGCGGAAGTCATCCGCGATCAGGCGTGGCTCGAGGGCGGCTTCCTCACGACCGTGCAGCAGCGCGGCGCGGCGATCATCAAGGCGCGCGGCCTGAGCTCCGCCGCGAGCGCTGCGAATGCCGTGGTCGATACCGTCCGTTCCCTGACCACCACGACACGAGAAGGCGACTGGCACAGCGTCGCAGTCTGCTCTGGCGGTGAGTACGACGCCGATGCCGGGCTCATCTTCGGCTTCCCCATCCGCACGCAATCGGACGGCATCTATGAGATCGCGAAGTGGGTGCCGATCAGCGACTACTCGCGCGGCAAGATCGATTTCAGCCGCGAGGAGCTGCGCGAGGAAAAGGCGATGGTGGCGGAGCTCCTGGGCGCGTAGCTCGATTCAGCATTTCAGATTTTGCATTTGGCATTTGTCAGTGTGGCGCTTTGCGCGGTGCAGGAGACGCGAGCGCCACACCGCTGCAAATCCACAAATGCTAAATCCCTAAATCCTAAATGCTAAATGCCCTCTACGGGATGATCAGCGTCTGTCCGATGCGGATCACATCCTTGCCACCGAGGCTGTTGTAGTTCGCGTCGAGGATGTCCTTCGCCTTGCTCTGATTCTTGTAATACTTCCGCGCGATGGAGGCGAGCGTGTCGCCAGCCTCGACCGTGTGCGAGCGGGCGCCGGGCAGCGCCTTGTCGAGCTTGCCGCGCACAAAGGGCGTGGCCGGCCTTCGCGTTTGCAGTTCGATGATGCGCTTCTCCAGATCAGCATTGCGGTTCTTGAGGCGCACCGCTTCGGCCTGTGACATCGGGGACCCCGCGTGGAGTGCGGCGGCGAGCCGCTTCTCATTCTCTTCCTTCATCGTCTTCGCCTCCCTGGCGTGTGAGCCGGAGGGATCGAGCGCAAGATAACGGTCGAGATGATGCACGGCGTCGCGCGGTTTCTTGAGCTTGTCGTCGTAGAGCAGCGCGAGCTTGTAGTGCGCTTCCGCCGTCCGCGCGGTGCCGTCGAGGGCGGACTCGTAGAGCCGCAGCGCGCCGCGGAAATCGCCGGTCGAGACTTTTTTGTCCGCCTCAGAAATCGACCGCGCCGCATCGCGGGGGAACAATCGGTCGCAGCCGATGAATCCTCCCGCCAGGACACAGCCAAGCACGAATCGCAACGCCTCGCGGACCATCACACTTTGCGAAATTTCGCGGACTCGAGAGCGTCGGCGATGAGGCGCACGACGCGGACCCGGGCGAACCATTTGAAATTTGCCGGGATGACGTGCCATGGCGCGGCCTCCGTGGAGGTCTTCTCGAACATATCCTCCGCCGCCGAATTGTGATCGTCCCACTTCTTGCGATTGCGCCAGTCCTCGTCGTTGATCTTCCAGTGCTTGTAAGGGTCGGCCTCGCGCCGCTTGAAGCGGTAGAGCTGCTCCTCCTTCGAGATGTGCAGGTAGAATTTCAGGATGATCGCGCCGTCGTCGGTCAGCAGCCGCTCGAAGTCATTGATCTCCTGATACCCCCGCCGCCACTCCTTCTCCGTGGCGAAACCCTCGACGCGCTCGACGAGCACGCGGCCATACCATGAGCGATCGAAGATTGTCAGGTGGCCGTAAGGCGGGAGCTTGTTCCAGAAGCGCCAGAGATAGTGGCGCTGATATTCCTCCTCGGTCGGTTTGACGATGGAATGCACGCGGATAAGCCGCGGATCGAGCCGTTCGACGACGCGCTTGATCGCTCCGCCCTTGCCCGCCGCATCCGGCCCCTCGAAGACGAGGATCAGCGAACTCCGCGTCTCGGTGAGTTCTCGCTGAAAATTGAGCAGCTCGAGCTGCGCCTCCTTGAGCTGGGGTTTGTAGGCGTCTTCCTCGATCGACTTATGTTCGAGGTCGTCGAGGCGCTTGCCTTTTTTCAAACGCGAAGACTCTGCGAGGGCGGGCGGCATGGAGTGCGGTTATACGGTGCGAGTGGCGGAATGAAATTCCAAAATCCGCGCGCCAGACGAAGACGGTGTAGAGCGAGCGTGCCGTCAGGCCACCCGCTTTCCCACGCGCCGAAAAGCGAGTGGCCTGACGGCACA
>JBGSYE010000287.1:0-10981 GCA_041751075.1 Chthoniobacteraceae bacterium | reverse complement strand
GCGCAAAGTAGTTTCCGGCTTAGCCGGTCCAACGCTGCTGCCGGCTAAAGCCGGAAACTACTTTGCGGCGTCGCTCCGGCTCCAGTTTTCCTTAAACCGCATCATTGGATTCCCGTCGTTTCACGCAGGGATCTTCAGCGGGCATGTGAAGTCTTCGCTGGGAATGATTGCGTCGAGCAGTTGCTGGAGTTGCGCACTCGTCGCCGGGTCGATGGTCGCGCCGGGATGCCGGACGCGATGGCTCGAGAGCAGGCCGCGCAGGCGGAGGATTTCCTTGCGGATAGCGAGGCCGGGTTGCTGCTCGAAGACGATGAGCGGCAGGTAGCGGGCAAAGATCGCGCGCGCTGCGGCCGCATTACCGGCGCGGTGTTCGCGCAGGATGGCGAGGAGCACTTCGGGAAAGGCGAAGCCGGTATTGAAGCCATCCGAGCCGCGTTCGAGATCGAAGAGGCCGTAGAGCGCACCGAGGCCGGTGAGGATGGTCGCGCGGCGTCCACCTTCCATGCCTTTCACGAGCGCGCCGATCTTCTGCGGGCTCGGCAGAGCCTCGGCCTTGATGCTGACGATGGAGGGAATCTCGCGCACGAGCCGGAGGATCAAATCCACGGACATGTGGACCTGGCTGATCGCCGGATGATCCTGCAACACGATGGGCAGTGTGAGCTTCGCAGCGATGCGCTGGAAGTAATCGAAGACGGATTTGTCGCTCGGCACCGGCTGCTGCGAAGGCGTGATCATCACCGCCGTCGCGCCGAGTTCCGCGGCTTGCCGGCTGAGTGCGATGGTCGCCTCGGTGCCGGTGTGGCTCGAGCCGACGATCACCGGCAGACTGCCTGCGGCCTTCACCGCCGAAGCAATGAGCCGCGCGCGGTCGTCATCCGTGAGGCGGTTCGATTCGCCGAGCAGGCCGAGCACGGTCACGCCATTCACTCCGGCGGTCTTGTTAAACGCGATCATTCGCGCGAGCGAATCGAGGTCGAGCGATTCGTCGTCGTGGAAGGGCGTTGCGAGAATCGGGATGACGCCCGTGTAGTCGAAGGCAGGTGTGCTCATTTTCAATATGCCCGCACCATGCCGCCATCGACGAGGACGGTCTGGCCGGTGATGTAGCTGTTGGCGGGGGAAGCGAGGAAGACGGTGAGCTTCGCGTATTCCTCCGGTTCGCCGTAGCGGCCGAGCGGGATGGTCTTAAAGGTTTCGGTGCGGACTTCCTCCATCGACTTGCCCGTCTTTTCCGCGCGCATCGTGTCGAGTTGCTCGATGCGGTCGGTCTGGATCCGGCCGGGGCCGAGCACGTTCACGAGGATGCCGTCTTTGCCGAGTTCGCCGGCGAGGGTCTTGGTCATGCCGAGCACGCCCATGCGGAAGGTGTTCGAGAGGATCAGATTCTCCAGCGGGCTCTTCACCGACGACGACGTGTAGTTCACGATGCGTCCCCCGCCGCTCTTGCGCATGTGCGGCAGGACGGCGCGGATGGTGCGGACGTAGCTGAGCAGATTCAGCTCGAAGGCCTTCTGCCACGCCGCGTCATCAAACGCGTCAAAAGTGCCGGCAGGCGGACCGCCGCTGTTATTCACGAGCGCAAAGACTCCGCCGAACTCGGCGACGGTCGCATCGACCAGCCGAGTGATGTCGGAAGACTGTGTAAGATCGGCGACGGTGAACTTCGCCTCGCGCCCGGTGGCGGCTTTGATCTCGGCGACGCCCTGTTGCAGTTCGGTTTCACGCCGTCCGCAGAGCATGACGTTTGCGCCTTCGCGTGCGAATTTGAGCGCGGCGGCCTTTCCGAGTCCGGCGCTGGAGGCGCAGACGATGACGGGTTTGTCGGTGAGTTGGAGGTTCATGACGGGTGGACTTTGAGATCACGCACGGGGTTGCGAAGCGGCGGGAAGCCGTCGATGCGGCATTCGAGTGTGTCGCCGTCCCGGAGCGGGACGGCCTGCGGGGTGCCGGTGGAAAGGATGTCGCCGGGCAGCCACGGCATGACGCGGGAATGAAAGGCGACGAGATACGGCGGCGGGAAGGTCATGTTCGCCACGACGTTCTCGGCGTGGACCTCTCCGTTGAGGACGGTGGCGACCTTCAACTTCAGCACGTCGGGGATTTCATCCGGCGTGACGAGCACGGGGCCGAAGCTGAAGAAAGTATCGAAGCTCTTGCTGCGCGTGAGGTAGCGCGGGTTGTTCCGCAGGATATCCTCGGCGGTCATGTCGAGGATCGCCGTGAAGCCGGCGACGATGCTCAGCCAGTCGGACTCCGGCACGTCTTTGCCCTCCTTGGCGAAAATGACCCCGAGCTCCGCCTCGCCGGTGGTCTTCTCGGACTGGAGGGGAATCTCGATGGTGTCGCCGGGGCCGATGATCGCGGTGTCCGGTTTCATGAAGCTCGCGGGCTCTTCATTCGGCGCCTTCTCCGCGAGATCAGCGGCGTGGGCGACGTAGTTCAGACCGATGCCCCAGATCTTGCGCGGGCGTCGATACAGCGGGCGAAAGCGCACGCTCGTCGCCGGCAGCAGATCGTCCGTCATCGCTTCCGCATCGCCACCGCTGCGGAGGAACCACGCCTTCAGGTCGTAGAATCCGCCGCCGACGAGCAGCGCGAGAAAGTCGGTGGGCCAGTCGCTTTGCAATCGCCGATTGAGCGTCGCGAGCGGCAGGACGCCGTCGGCGAGGACGAGCGCGGCTTGCTCGGTCCCGGCGTGGTCGATGGTGGCGAGTCTCATGGCACGGGCGCGATGCCACGGGCTGCGGCTGCGTTCGCCAAGCTCGAATTTTCGGTCACTGGCCGCTCGGGGTGCCTTCCCGGAAAGCGGCGACGGAATCACCGTGGTCCAGAGCCCGCGGCTTTACTTCGCCTCTTCGTCGAGCTTCGCCTTCACCGCGGCTTCGAGGCTGGTGTAGAGGGCTTCGTCGCTCTTCAGGAGTTCCTTGGCGGCATCGCGGCCCTGGGCGAGTTGCGAGCCATTGTAGCTGAGCCAGGAGCCGCGCTTTTCCACCACGCCCTTCTCCAACGCGAGGTCGAGCAGCGAGCCGGTCGTGGAGATGCCCTCATTGTACATGATGTCGAACTCCGCCTCGGTGAAGGGCGGCGCGACTTTGTTCTTCACGATCTTCACCTTCGTGCGGTTGCCGGTGACGGTGCCATCGGCCTGCTTGATCGCGCCGATGCGGCGGATATCGACGCGGACGCTGGAGTAGAATTTCAGGGCCTTGCCGCCGGGAGTCGTCTCGGGATTGCCAAACATCACGCCGATCTTTTCCCGGATCTGATTCGTGAAGACGCAGATGGTGCGGGCTTTGGAAATGAGCGCGGTGAGCTTGCGCATCGCGGCGCTCATCAGGCGCGCCTGTGCGCCCACGGTGGAGTCGCCGATCTCGCCTTCGAGTTCCTGCTTCGTCACGAGCGCGGCCACGGAATCGAGCACGATGACGTCGAGGGCATTGGACCGCACGAGCGTCTCGACGATGCGCAGTGCTTCCTCGCCGGAGCTGGGCTGGGAGACGAGCAGATCGTCGAGATTTACCCCGAGCTTCTTCGCATACTGAGGATCGAGCGCGTGCTCGACGTCGATGAAGGCCGCGAGTCCGCCGAGCTTCTGCGCGCGGGCGATGAGGGTGAGCGTGAGGGTCGTTTTGCCCGAGGATTCCGGCCCGAAGACTTCCACGATGCGGCCGCGCGGAAAGCCGCCGACGCCGAGCGCGCGGTCGATGAGGATGTTTCCGGTCGGGATCACCTCCACGTCCATCTGCTTCGAGTCCCCGAGCCGCATGATCGCGCCGTCGCCGAAATCCTTGGCGATCTGCTGGATGGCGAGGTCGAGATTCTTCCGCTGGGCCGCGGCCAGTTTGCTCTCTTCAGGGGGGGCGTCGGTTTTCGTAGCCATAGGTGGGCGAGGCTACATGCGGGGGCGTGCGATGCGGAAGGGAAAAGGAGGCGGGGAAATGACCAAGATCCCAGGACCGATGACCAGCGAATCCCCAAACCCCAAGCGTCCTCATCGCAAATGAAGGGTTGCGCGTCGGGGCTTCCCTGGACATTCGACATTGGTCCCGGGTCATTCGCCCCGCCTCGTTTTTCGCTCGCGTTTCGCCACCTGCGGCGTTTGTGTCACTTTCCGTTCAACCCGACATGGAGACCAATTCCGACGCGGACGCCCCGCGCCCCGACACGCCCGACCAACCACCTGCCGCACCCCCGACCGAGGCCGATTCCGAGGCGATGGGAGCGGCGCCGGATGCGGCCGATGAACTCTCGGAGATCGTCGCCGCCGCGGAGCAGGGCCGGTTGAGCGCGTCTCAGGAAGACCGGGCCACGGCGCTGCTGAAGGAAGAGCTGCAAGGCGGACGCATGGGAGTGGCGCGAGTGGTCGCCGCATTGCCGAGGCTTCCCTGGCTGGTCGGCATCCGCGCCGTCGAGACGGTGTGGCCGGAGCTGACGGCAGGTTTTCGCACCCAGCTCCTCTCCGGGCTGGCGAAGGACGAGACGGAGGCCGCGCGGCGCGTGCGGCTGAGCATGGCCCGCGCGCTGTTCAAGATCGATCCCCCTGTAGGGTTGAAGATCGCCGTTGGCGTCGCGAAGGAGATGCTGGACAAGGATACCGGCGCCGTCGCGGCGAAAGACGCGCAGATGTACTCGAATGTCTTCATCGGTCGCGCGCGGCCCTGGATCGCACTGCTGCCGCTGGCGGAGTTGAAGCCGGCCGAGGCCGATCTGCTCGTGCATGTCACCGTGCTCGTGGCTTTCACCCAACCGCATCCGCCGGTCACGCAGCTCAGCATCCTGAAGTGGGTGCAGACGTGTGGACGGCTGGATAAGCTGGAGGAACCGGCGCAGGCCGCGGTGCTCGCGGGGATCGGGCGCTGGAGCGCGAAATGGCAGAATGCCCTGCGCAAGGAAGTGCCCGAATTGCCCGAGGCGATTCTCGCGGTGTTGAAACCCGAGACGCCCGACGAGGCCGAGGCTGCGGCTGCCGAATCCGGGGAATCGGACGCCACGGAGGATGCCGCAGCGAGTGAGGAAGGTGCGGAGGCTGCGCCGAGGCGGGAGCGTCCCGTGTATATCTCACGCGAAGAAGAGGCGCGGCGAAAGGCGATCCTCGAAGGCGGCGGAACACTCGAACCGGAGGAGCCCGCCGCGCAGGCAGCGGATGAGGAGGACGAAGATGAAGACGAAGAAGATGCGGAACGGGAACCCGAGCGGGAGCCACGGGGGGCGCGCGGACCGCGCGACTATCGCGAGCCGCGCGAGCCGCGGGAATCTCGCGGCGGCCGGGGGAGCTTCAATGTCTCGCAAGCGCTCCGGCAGATCGAATCGCATGTGAACGCGCTGCGCTCCGAACTCGAGACCGCGAAGACCAGGCTCCGCAGTCGCGACAAGGACGCCCTGCGCACCGCGCGCAAGCCCGACGTGCCGGTGATCGAAGGCGAACCGACGCCCGAGGAACTCGCGCGGCTCAATCATCAATTCGAGCTGCGCAACGCCGAACTCCAGGCGCGCATCGACGAACTCACTCAGCACGCCGAAGACGTCGCGGCGGCCAGCGGCGCGCTTTCCGATCAGCCCGTATCCGGGCCCGACGCGCAGCTCCGTGCGCTGCTCGCGCTCAAGCTCCAGGAGGATTACGCCGATTTCCGCGCGCTCGAAAACGAAGGCAACGACGTCGTCGTGCAGCAGCACTATCGCACGCTCATCGGCCACATCTTCGAGGTGCTCCTCGCGCAAGGCGTGCCGCTCACCGCGGGAGAAAGCTGATATCGCTCACTCCTGAGCCTGCACTTGAACTTGCTCCGGCGCGACGCAGAGCAAGTTCAAGCTCAAGGGGAAGAGCAGGGGCAGCGTTCTGAGCGAGCCGCCACTCAACGCGCGGCGGGCGTCGGGGCGATCACCTGCGGGACGGGCGGCGGGGCGAGGAGCTGGAAGACCTGCGCCGCCGGCGAGCTCGGATAGGTGGCCATCATTTTTCGCGCGAGAGCGATCGCGTCGGTCTCGCGCCTCATGCTGCGGAGCTGGAAGATTTCGTGAATGGCCGAGCGGCAGATGTCATCGGGATCCTTGTAAAGTGCGCGCGCTTCTCTGAAGAAACCGAGGGCATCCGAGTGATCTTTGCCGGCGGCCTTCAGCAGACCGAGCCCCTCGTAGATCAGCCCGCTGCGGAGCTTGCGCGCCGAATTGCGCAATGTCGATTCGCCAACGGCGCGGTTTTTTCCAAACCACTGCCTGGCACCCCGGCGATACTCCGCCCATTCGCCCGTCGTCGGTTTCTCCTCGCCGATGCCGCCTCCAGGGAAGGGCCGGTAGAGCGGATCGCCGACGAAGGTGGTCTGCCACGAGAGGAATTTCTGCGACATGTAAGCGCTCTCCGCGAAGTTGAAACCGGCCCGCAGACGGTCGTGGAAAATGTCGAGGTTCGGCGTGAGCGAGAGGTAGGGCTCGAAGACATTTCCGAGCGTGGCCACCGCGCCTCGGGCGAGCAGTGGCCCGACCCACGCTGCGTATTCGCTGCGCACGGTGGTGGCGCTGTAGGAGTGGATATGCACGGCGATCGCGCCCTTTTCAAAATGGAATCCCGGCGTGGCCAGCGCGCCGCTGATTTCGCCCGCATACCAGCCGAAATACATGGCGGTGCGCCCCATCGGATAGCCGGCCGGAAATTGCTCCGGACCGACATCGAGGATGACAGGAGTGCCGCGCCGCCGGGCGTCGCTGGCCAGGCGCATCAGCCATTCGTCGCCCTCGGCGTAGCCGCCATCCTTGAGCCCGCGCGCATCCACGTAGGTGAAGCCGGCGAGCCCCTCTTTTTCCGCCTCGATGGAATCGGTGATCATCTTCCGCACGATCTGCGGCGTCGGTCCGTCGAGCCGGCAGACGAGGAGCAGCTCGGGAAGCCGGAAGTCGCCGACGCGAGAGTAGGCGCGGTAGTAGGGATTCTGGACGACGCCGGAGATCTGCCGCGAGCGGAGCGCGAGGAGCGAGAGCTCCGAATCCACCGCGGCTTCATTGTGCGTGGCCACGGCCTCGGGGCCGACCTGCTTGTCGCCGGGATACGCGGGCGCGGGTGAGATTTTCAGCGGGATGCCGCGCATCAGGGCGATGTAGCGGATCTTGCTCCACTCGACCGGGCTGAGCGGGCTGCTCATCTCGCGCAGCTTCCAGTGAAAGCCGGAGGTCAGCGCGCGGCGGAGCGGTTCGGCGATCGTCGCGTCGTATTCCTCGCGGTTGATCTCTTCAAAGGTCGAGCACTTCAGCCCCACGAGGTTCGCCTTCGGGATGCCGCGCTTCTCCGCGTAGAAGCGGGCGAGATCGCGCGAGTCGCCGTCCGTTTCATTGAAGACCACCAGCGTCGCCGCGGATTCCGGATTCACCGCGCCGGAGCCGGAGAAAAGGCCCTCTTGCGCGTGCGCGATCTGCGCGACGAACGCCGCGAAAAGGAGCGCGGTGTATTTTGAAACCGCAGACACGTAGAGGCGCAGAGAAGAATAGGGCATCAGTTCGATGGGGCTTCCTTTTTTGCGGTTGCAATTCATGGCTCTGCGATCTCCGCGTCTCTGCCGCTCTGCATTTTCAAAATCACGGGCGGGCTCTACTGGCATCGTTCGTTCAGATTTCGATCTTCAGCCCGTCGTAGGCGATGCGCACGCCGGAGGGCAGGGCGGCCTCCGTCTCCGCGTGTCCGAGCTCATGGCAGAGATGCGTGAACCACGTCTGGCCCGGCCGCACTCTTTCCGCCACCGCCAGAGCATCGCTCACACTCATGTGCGTGGGATGTTCGCGGTGCCGGAGCGCATCGACGATCAGATGCTTCACTCCGGCGATCCGTTCAATCGCCGCGTCGGGCACGGCTTTGCAGTCGCTGAAGTATGCGGCCAGCCGCACCTCGCGCCGGGAGAAAAGATAGCCGTTCACCATGGTGCGCCCGTGCGGCACGCTCAGCGGCACGATCTCCGTCTCGCCGAGGAAGAACGGGCCATTCACGACTCGCGGCTCCGGACGGATGTAGCCGGGCCAGCGGTTCTCGCCGTTGAAAGCGAATTGATAGACGCGCTGCAAGGCCGTCATCGTCTCGACCTCCGCATAGACGGGCAAATCGCGCGAGCCGAAGCAGAAGGGCCGCAGATCGTCGAAGCCCATGATGTGATCAGTGTGCGCATGGGTGTAGATCACGGCGTCGAGCGCGCGGATGCGCTCGCGCAGGCACTGGCTGCGGAAGTCCGGTCCGGTGTCCACGACCCACGCCGCTTCCGGCGTCTGCACATGGATCGAGGCCCGCGAGCGGCGGTCGCGCGGATCCGCCGAAGTGCAGACCGCGCAATCGCACCCGATCACCGGCACTCCCATCGACGTGCCGGTGCCGAGAAAGGTGAGCGTGAATTTCGGCATGAACCACGAGTTGTAGCGGCGGTGGGTGACCGTCGCAATCTCCGCCCGCAGAGGTGGTGCGCGACGATGAAGTCAGCGACGGTCATAGACCGCCGCTACAGTCACGCGAGGATTTCCTTCACCAGCCGCCCGCCTTGATTGTCCGTGAGTGAGACATCCCCGCCGTTGCGCTTGAAGGTGAGCTTCGCGTGGTCGATTCCGAAGAGGTGCAGCAGCGTGGCGTGGTAGTCGTGGTGGTTCACGATGTCCTTCACCGCGCGGTGGCCGAACTCGTCGGTCTCGCCAAAAGTCGTGCCCGCTTTGAACCCGCCGCCCGCGACCCACATGGTGAAGCCGTACGTATTGTGATCGCGTCCGACGACGTCCAGCTTGCCCTCGTATTGGATCACCGGCAGGCGTCCCATTTCTCCGCCCCAATGCACGACGGTCGAATCGAGCAGGCCCCGCTGCTTGAGATCGGCGACGAGACCGGCGGCGCCTTTGTCCACGTATTTGCAGGCTTTCGGCAGGCCGCCAAAGATGCCCTTGTGATGGTCCCAGGTCTGGTTCGCCGTGTAGAGCTGGACGAAGCGCACGCCGCGCTCCACGAGCCGTCGCGCGATCAGGCAGCGCGTGCCAAACTCGGCCGTCGCGGGATCGTCGATGCCGTAGAGCTTCTTCGTCGCCTCGCTCTCGCCTGAGATGTCGAGCGCTTCCTTCGCCGAAGTCTGGAGTTTGCCGGCGAGTTCGTAGCTGGCGATTCGCGCTTCGAGATCCGTCTCGCCGGGGTGCTGCGCGAGGTGCTCGCGGTTCAGTTTTTCCAGGAAGCCGAGGTAACGCTTCTGCGCTTCGCCGCGGAGATGCGGAGCGGCGTCGAGATTCGGGATGCGCGGTTCCATCGCGCGCACGGCGGTGCCCTGGTAAAGCGACGGCAGCCACCCGTTCGTCCAATTCTCCACCCCGAGCACCGGCAGCCCGCGCGGATCGGTGAGCGCGACATACGCGGGCAGCTCCTGCGTCTCCGAGCCGAGCGCATACGTGAGCCAGCTCCCGAGCGTCGGGCGCCCGCCGAGGGTGCGCCCGTTTTGCAGCGCGTAAATGGATTGCCCGTGATTGTTCACGCCCGTCTGCATCCCGCGCAGGATGCACACGTCATCGACGACGCCAGCAAAGTGCGGCAGCAACTCGCTCACATCCGCGCCGCAATGGCCGTGCTTCGCGAATTTCCACGGACTCGCGAGCACCGTGGTGCTGGCGTGCGCGGCGTCGTCGTATTTCACCTCGCCGGGGAATTTCTGGCCGTCGAGTTTATCCAGCTCGGGCTTGGGATCGAAGAGGTCGATGTGGCTCGGTCCGCCCTGCATGAACATCGAGATCATCGCCTTCGCCTTCGGCGCGAAGTGCGGCTGCTTTGGCAGGAGATCGTAGTGACGCGGCCCGACGTCGATCGGTTTGGCGAGGAGTCCATCCTGCCGCAGCAGCCACGCGAGCCCGAAGGCGCCGAGGTGAAAGCCGCCGCTGGCGAGGAAATGGCGGCGGGAGTAGCAGGGGGACGGGGTCATGGAAAGGAGCGCACAGACAATTCCCGGATGGCGCGGAACTTAGCCGTAGCGGCGGTCGATGACCGTCGCTGGAATCCGCGGGCGAAAGTGGCAGGCAACGAATTAGCCGAGCTGCACTTCCGCCACGTCCGATCGCGGAAAATGGCGACTGTCACAGACCGCCGCTACAATCGCTTCAGCGCCGCCCGAATGCGCTGCGCCAGCGCCTCGTATTCGACGAAGCCGCCGACAAGCGTGCCATTGAGGAAAAGGGCAGGCGCTCCGTCGATGCCGAGCTGCACCGCATCCTTGTAGCTGTCTTCGACGGTCTGCCTCGCCATTCCGGAACGGCGGCAGATCTCAAACTTCTCCACGTCGAGCCCGACCTCGCCGGCGAGCGCGGCGAGACGCTCATCGCTCCAGTCGCCGCGCGCGGCGAAAAGCCGGTCGTGATATTTCCAAAACGCCCCCTGCTCCGTGGCACACTGCGCGGCGATGGCCGCGGCGCGCGCGCGCGGATTCCCATCCAGCGGGTACGAGCGGAAGGCGACGAGCACGTCGTGGGGAAACTCCGCGCGCACTTTCTCCAGCACCGGCACCAGCTTGATGCAGTAGTCGCAGGTGAAATCCGAGAAGACCACCAACTGCACACGCGCGTCCCGCGATCCAGCGACCTGCGCCTTCGTGAGATCGAACTTCAGCCCGCGCAGCGGCGGCTTGCGGAGCAGGATCTCGATGCGATGCCCCGCCGCGATCTCCGGCAGCACGACTTCCTTTGCACGGCCATCGAGCAGTTTCTCGATGGAGACGCCGCGCTGGCGCGCCGCCGCGCGGAGCAGCTCGGCGTCCACTTTTTCCTGTACCCAGGCCAGTTCGCGTTCGTAGATCGAGCGCCGGAGGGGCTGCACGATCGTCGCGAGATCCGCTTCCATCTCGGCGCGGGTGAAGGTGCGGCCATCGACCGAGGCGACGATTTCCCATTGCGCGACGACGATCGGCAGCGCGAGCCCGACCGTGGCAAAGGCGGCCATCGCCGCAAGCGACCACGCCACTGCTCGGGAGCCGGGCGCGGGCGCGATGGCGAC
>JBGSYE010000286.1:0-5788 GCA_041751075.1 Chthoniobacteraceae bacterium | reverse complement strand
GCGCGCTCGCCGGGCAGGACACAATCCCGGTGCTCGTCTTCGACGAGATCGACGCAAATGTCGGCGGGGAGATTGCGCATGCGGTGGGCGCGCGGATGCGGGCTCTCGGGGCCGACCATCAGGTGCTGTGCATCACGCATTTGCCGCAGGTTGCGGCGGCGGCCCGGTCGCAGTTCGTGGTGAGCAAGGATTACCTCGGCGACCGGACGGTGTCGCAGCTGGCCGAGGCGGCGGGGCCGGCTCGTGTGGAAGAGATTGCCCGGATGCTGGGCGGCCGGAGCGCCTCGGCGATGGCCCACGCGGAAACGCTTCTGGCTTCGGGCGAGATCGTGGGTTAGGGTGGGGGAACTCAAAAAATCATGCAATCGCACGCGGAGATGTCCGCTCGGTGTCGATTCCAATGATAACCGGCCGCCTCCCCCCTCGACGTGCGGCCTCTGAACTCCAAGCCCACCACGCCATGCAAAATCGCCGAATCACCCACACCTTCGCCATTCTTTGTTCTTCCATCGTTTCGATGCTGCCCCATGCGCAGGGTGCCAAGACGGAGGGCTCCAGCTATTCGAAAAAGCTCAGGGAGAGCACCATGACGAACAAGACGCCGGGGGCTGCCTCCGACTCGTCTGCGACTGCCGAGCCGCCGCCGAAGCCGGCAGAGAAATTCCCTTGGCGTAAAAATATCGTGACTACGACTTTTTGGATTGGCGAGGCGCCGACAAAGAACAACCCAGTCCCGAACCACATGAGTTCATGGGACATGAAATGGGCCTCCAACTACGGCGGCACTGACACGCCGGACAAGACGAAGCGAAACTCCGAATATCATCCCGCGTCGTTCACTCCCGGGCAGAACCCATTTTACATCGCTCTCCCATACAACGATTTGACCCGCACCGGCTACAAGCCCGAGGCGGCGTCGAAGATCCCGTGGTTTGCCGAAGCGGTGGCCGACAAAAATCGCGATCACAAGTCGGTGCTCAAGGGCCGCTGGATCGCGATCCGCTTTGGCGACAAGGTGGCGTATGCGCAGTGGGAGGATTGCGGGCCGTTCCGCACCGACCATGCGGATTACGTCTTCGGCACCGAGCGTCCGAAGCCAAATTTGAACAAGGGCGCGGGCCTCGACGTGTCGCCCGCCGTGCGCGATTTCCTCGGCATGGCCGACACGGACGTCACGGACTGGAAGTTCGTCGAGTTCGATGAGATTCCAGAAGGTCCTTGGTCGAAGTTCGGTGAGAACAACACGTTTGTTCAGAACGCCCGGAAGACTGCCGAGCGTCTCGCTCAGAAGGCTGAGAGCAAGGCAGAGGTGCCAGAGATGCTCCGCAACTAGCGCCGGAACAGCTTCGACGGCGAATACCCATACGCCTTGCGGAACGCGCGCGAGAAGTAGTTGCTGTCGTTGAACCCGGAGGCGAACGCCGCCTCCGTGCAGTTCATGCGCCCCTGCCTCAGCAAGGCGCTGGCCTGCTGCAGCCGTCGCCGCAGGAGAAGCTGGTGAAACGTCCGCCCGGTGTGCTTGGCCAGAATCCGGTTGAGATGATTTGCGCTGGCGCCGCATCGCTTCGCTATCTCGGACAGGGTGAGCTCCGGGTGCCGCGTCGCGTGCTCCTCGATCAACGCCACCGCGCGCTCCGCGATGAGATTGTGCCGCCATGCCGTGTGTCGAAAAAATTCGCCGAATCCGGTGGCTCGTCGCGCGCCGCGGAGACAGGATGCGATCAGCCGCAGCAGATGTGCCTGGATCATCGTGGCGTAGCCCGTTTCCCGGGCGTCATTTTCCGCCACGATGTCCTCGATGCACCGGTCGATGCCGTGCTGGTCGATGGGCGAGAGCTGGAAAGGCCTCGCGCTGGCGCCGTGGAGAAGGCTGAGCAGCACCGCGACTTCCGAGTCCATCGGCAGGCCGCCCAGATCGAGGGACGCATACGCCGATTCGTCGATGGTGAAGTCGAGCGCGAGGCAGGTGGCGGACTCACCGTCGAGACTTTCGAACTGATGCCTGCACTGCGCCGGGAGCACGAAAATGCTGCCATGCGCGACCCGATATTCATGGCCCGCGGTCTTCAAAATCCCGTCGCCGCGCTGATAATAGAGGAGCTGGTGGTGCGGGTGCGCGTGCGGCTTGGCGGGGTCCGCCTGTCGGACGTGCTGGTTAAACTGGACGCGCCCGAGGTGCAGCACCGACTGGCCGAGCCGGTAGTCGATTTTCGAGCCGAGAATGTGCTCCCAGCCATCGGGGATGAGCCAGCGCGGATCGAGCGGGCTGCGGATCAGCTTCGTCGCTGCTGTCCGGCTCATGCGCGCGCTACCGGATGTAGGACACCCCGGTGTCGGCGGATGACGCCCGCTCGATCCTCACGCCGACATGCTCGGTGTCGGCGAGGATGTATTTGTGCAGCTCGACCACCACGCGATTCACTGGGAAGCGGCGCAGGAGCAGCGTGGCGATTTCCTCGGCAAGGGTCTCGATCAGGTTGCGCGGGCGGGCATAGCCGAGCTTCTGCACGGCGAGGCAGACGGCGCTGTAATCGATGGTTTTATTCACCCGGTCCCGGAGGTCCGCCAGACCGCGCGTCGGCTCGAGGGTGAGTGAGACGGTCAGGCGCTGCGGCTCCGCGCGCTCCTCCTCGGTGACGCCGATATGGGCGCCCAGCTCCAGCTTTTCGATGATGATGACGTCCGGCATGGTGGCGAGACTAGCCGACCCGGAATCGGACTTCGCGAATTACTTTTGCCCCGAACCGCTCCCGGAGCTTGCGCAAAATCTCGGCCTTCGACCGGTCGAGCTCGTAGTGAACTGTCGGCTGCAGCACCTGCACATGAAGCACGCCCTGGCGCAGCCGGCTTGGGCTCGAATGCCGCGCAATCCACTCACCGACTGTGTCGCTCCATGCCCGGACTATCTCCTCCTCGCGCACGCGCTCGGAGAGCCCGAGCTTTTTCATCAGCTTCTCCAGCACGCCATCGAGGCGCTGGGCGCGGTGGTCGGGCGGCGGCGTGCTCGGCAGGCCGCGCCATTCGGCAAGGACCCGGTGGCGAATGGAGGGTGTCATAAGGGGCGCCACAAACAAAAAACCCCCGACCGCGGCGCGGCGAGGGTTTTTTGCAAACAAACGGAAAATCGAAAAATTAAGCGCCGTCCGCGCCGATGGCCTCGACAGGGCAGCCTTCCATGGCCTCGAGGCAAAGCTTTTCCTCGTCGCCGCTCTCGGGCTGCTTGAAGACGAACGAGTGCCCGCCGTCGTCGTTGCGGGTGAAATTCGCCGGCGCGGTCTCGCGGCAGAGATCGCAGTCGATGCACTGGTCATCGACGTAAAATTTGCCGTCGATGTTGTCGGAATATTTGTTTTCTGCGTCGGCCATGGTGGTGCGGTCTGTCTGAAAATTGGGCCGACAAGCTAAGGAACGCCCCCCGCATTGCAACGCCTTTTTACCCCGCGCCCGCGCGGTTACTTCATCGCGGCCCAGACGCGGTGCACGTCGTCGTGATCCTCGAGCGCGTGCAAAAATTCACCCGCCTCCGTGCGCTCGTCCTCGCTGAGCGGCGGAAAGCTTTTCGGAATGTAGCCGAGCTCGCTCGTCACGACCGTCCAGCCATTCCCGGCCAGCCACTGCGACACCGCGTGTAGATCCGTGCGCTCCGTGATGAACCGCCCCCCCGCCGCCCCCTCGGGGATGTCCTCGCTCTCCTCGTGCGTCAGCGGCTCCACATTCTGCGCGCCCGCCTCGATGGCTGCGCTCTCGATGTCCGCCGCGGCGTCCGGGTTGTGCGCCTCGACGATCCCGACATGGTCGAAAAGGAACTTGTTGCTGGCTGGCGCGCCAAGCTGCCCTTTTTTGAAAAGGATGCGCATCTCCGGCGTCGTGCGGTTCGTGTTGTCGGTGAGCACCTCCACGATCACCGGCACTTTGTGCGGCGCATAGCCCTCGAAGACGACATGGTCCATCACTAGCTTGTCGGCCCCGATGCCCGCGCCCTTCTTGATCGCGCGCTCGATCACATCCCGGCTCACGCTCTGTCTCCGCGCTTTATCCAGCGCTGCAAAAAGCCGCGCGTTTCCCTCCGGATCCGCCCCGCCCATCTTGGCGGCCACCATGATTTCCTTCACGAGCTTGCCGACCGCTTGGCCTTTTTTCAGACCGGCGACCTCGCGTTTTGCATGCAGCCATTGACGTCCCATAGGGGCGGGAAAATGGCAGGCTACCTCAGGCCGGGTCAACCACGACGAATGCGCGCTGTTGGCCGCGCGCGATGAAAAGCATGTGCCGCTCCTCCGGATCGAGCTGTCCTGCCAGGCGCTCGTATTCCTCGGCGGACGAGACCGGCTGCCGGTTGATCTCCTCGATCACATCCCCGACTTGAAGCGCCTCGCTCGCCTGCGAGCGCGGATCGATCCCGGTGACGATGACGCCCGACACGTTTTCCGGGAGCC
This sequence comes from Chthoniobacteraceae bacterium, assembly GCA_041751075.1. GTDB lineage: Bacteria > Verrucomicrobiota > Verrucomicrobiia > Chthoniobacterales > Chthoniobacteraceae > JANNXQ01. The sequence continues at coordinate 1,352 of JBGSYE010000286.1, read as the reverse complement.
GCGAGCGATAGCCGGGCGGGATGTCGGCGACGGTCACACCCGCAAGCGCTCCGGTTGACGCCGCGGGGTTCTGGCGGCTGCGCTGTGGCGTGGTGCGGTTGCTCGCCAGACTCGTGCGAGCCGGCTGCTCCGAGATCGACGCGGTCAGCTCGGTTTCTTCCCCAGCGCGAAGGACTTCGATTTTTACCTCGGAGCCAACATCCGCGCTGGCGACGCGTGTCCGCAGCGCCTGCATGTCAGTCACCGGCTTTCCGGCGAACTTCACGATGATGTCCCCGGGCTTCAACCCCGCCTTGCCTGCGGGCGAGTCGGCGAAAACCTCGGTCACCAGCGCCCCGCGCTTGGTTTTCAAGCCGAACTGCCTCGCGAGCTCCGGGGTGATTTCCTGCATCGCAACGCCGAGCCACGGCCGGACGATGCGCCCGTGGGCCAGCACGCTCTCGAGCGTGTGGCGCACGACATTCGACGGGATCGCGAATCCAACGCCCTGCCAGTTCCCGGTCTCGGTAAAAATCTGGTTGTTGATGCCCACGATCTCGCCGCGGAGGCTCACGAGCGGCCCGCCCGAGTTGCCCGGGTTGATCGTCGTGTCCGTCTGCAAATACTCGTTGCCGCTGTCCTGCATCGCGCGCCGCCCGGTCGCGCTGATGATTCCCTGCGTGACGGTTTCCTGGAGGCCGTAGGGGTTGCCGACGGCGAAGACGAGCTGGCCGACCTTCACCTCGTCCGAATCGGCGAAGGGGAGGGGGCGCAGGTCAGGCGCGTCGATTTTTAGAACAGCAATGTCCGTCGCGGGATCGGTGCTGATAACCTCGGCGGGAAACTCGCGGCCGTCACTGAGCCGCACATGGATTTCGTCCATGTCGGCAATGACGTGGTTGTTGGAAATGATGTGCCCTTCCTTTGAAACGATGACGCCCGAGCCGAGCGAGTTTTGCGTGCGCTCCTGCGGCACCACGTAGTAGCGGCCGCCGCCAAAATTGCGCCCGCGCGGATCCATCCTGAGCGAGTTGCCGCGCACGCGGCGCGATGTGGTGATGCTGACGACGGACGGCACGACAGCCTCCACGACTTTGGTGAACTCGCGGTCCATCGCGGCAAGCGATGGCACGGCCGCCGCGTCGATCACCGGACCCTCGGCCGGCGTGAACGGCTCCGGTTTGCGCTGCTCCGCAGTGGGGGCGTCGCCGCGCGTGACAAAATGAAACGCCGAGAAAAGCAGCACGGCTCCAGCGAGTGCGGCCACAAAAACGAGGATGACGAAGAGGAAAAAGCGTTTCATGAAATGGGCTAGCTCACTTGTGAGAGCATCAGTCTGCGCCCTTCGACAATCAATGGGCGGAAACGTTGAT
>JBGSYE010000285.1:0-2967 GCA_041751075.1 Chthoniobacteraceae bacterium | reverse complement strand
GCTCGCGCTGCCTGCCTGCCGGCGCGAGTGCGCCGATGGCCGCCAGGCGCTCGCGGCGCTCCCGGAGATCGACGTGGTGGTCGTCTCAGATCGCACGATCGCGCGGGTGCATCGGCAGTTCATGGCGATCTCCGGGCCGACGGATGTGATCACCTTCGAGCACGGCGAGATCGTGATGAGTGCGGAGATGGCCCGCGCCCATGCCGCCTCTTACGGCCAGCGGATTGAGGAAGAATTGGCACTTTACACCGTGCATGGACTGCTTCACCTGAATGGCTTCGACGACACCACCGCCCCCGCCGCGGCGCAGATGAGCCGCGTCCAGCATCGCGTGTTGCAAACCTGCCTCGCGCAACTTCCTCCCCCATGAAAACGCCCCGCTCCCTCCTCGCGCTCCTCGCTTTCCTCACCTCCGCCTACGGCGCTCCGCTCAGCGACGTGGCGGCGCCGGATACCGCGCAAGTGCTCGACATGCTCGCCAAGCTCAAGGCCCAAAACCAGGCGACGATCAAACAACGGCGCTCGACGGCTTACGAGACGGTGAAGGCGGCCGCGGCGAGCGGAGAGCGGGCCGTGGCGCTCTGGAAGGACGCGGTGAAGGCGACGCAGTTTGAAGGCGCCGAGGACCAGGCGTCGAAGCTGCGGGAATGGCGCGATTCGACCGGCGAAGCGCTCAACGGCAAAGAAGCCCAGACCGCGGCGAAGCTGCATATGGTCTGGCTCTACTACACCCTCCAGCACCACGCCGGCGTGTCTCGCAAGGATCTGCTCCCGCTCGTCATCGACTACACCAATCAACTCTCCGCGCACGGCCAGACGATGGAGAGCTTTGGCGAGAGCCTCGATCGGCAGAAGGAGAAAGACGCCTCCGGCAAACACGGCGCGCGCCGCAACAGTAACGAGGACGCGGCCGTGAAGCGCGCGCACGACAGCATCCTGAATACCGCGGTCTCCGGCAGCCCCGTGGCGAAATATCTCGGCCTCGAAGACATCCTGCCGCGCGGTGCCGGCCAGAACGATCGGGTGGCGCGCTCCGTGGCCCGGATCCTCGGCGCGAATGCTCCCAAAGGAGAGGACGATGCCTGGCCTATGACGCCGGGCGACCTCGACGGCATCCACAACGCCATCATCCTCCCTGCATATCGGGAGGCGCGCGATCCGCGCATCCTCGAGTATTGGGACTTTGTCATCAGGCGCGAGACCGAGGCTACGGCGCGGCGCAATGTCGATTACGAGAAACAGCGCTTTCAGCAAATCCGCCGCCCCGAGCTGCTCTGGTCGCGCGCGGAGGAGCTGGCCGCCATCGGCCTGAAGAACCGCGCCATTCTCGAGATGATCGGCGTCCTCAAATCCAACCCGATCCACCCCAAGGCCGAATCGTGGATGGGGCAGATCGAAAACATGGTCCGCCCCGCGGGTGCGAGCGGTGCGCCTGCGCCCACGCCGTGAGCGGAAGTGCCAAGAGCCAGGAACCAAATTTCAAGTAAGCTTCAAGAGTCAGGGGATCAAGGTTCCAAGCCTCCCTGCTCGCGCGCTCTGCCGTGAAATTTCCATCTTGATCCTTGTTCCTTACCTGGAATTTGGAACTTCTTTCTTGGAACTTTCCTGCCCGCCGTGCCCCAAGCCCCAACGATCGACCACGACACCGACACCGAGGAGGCGCTCGACGTGCCGTGGAATGTCGTCGTCCACAACGATCCGGTGAACCTCATGAGTTACGTCACCCGCATCTTCATGAAAGTCTTCGGCTATCCGCGGGAGCGCGCCGAACGGCACATGATGGAGGTGCATGGGAAGGGGCGGAGCATCGTGTGGACGGGCGGACGCGAGCGGGCCGAGGCGTATGTACAGCAGCTCCACGGACACCTGCTGCTCGCCACATTGGAAAAGAGTGAGTAGGTAGAGGGCTGCGGTTCGGGCAAGGTTCCCTGGCCGCTTTTCCGCCATGCAAATCTCCCGCCTCGACACCCGCACCGTCGCCCTCACGCAGCTCAATGCGGTGTGTTGCACGCTGCTGCGCCAGATCGCGAGCAGCGCCGATCCCGGTGAGAACGGTCCCGCGCGGGCGCGCATCTATCCCGCGCCGACCGGCGGGCGGGAGCCCGATGCGGATCGCGACTGGCGCGAATACGTCGAGCCGGATCTCCGCCGGCTCTTTCAGGACGCGCTGGATGTGGTCGAGGAGGATGTGAAGAAGCTCGCCCCCGAAGGCCGCAGACAGGGGCACGCGCTGCGCATCCCGGTGAAGAATCTCGAAGCGTGGATTCACGCTTTGAATCAGGCGCGGCTCGCCATCGCCGCGCGGAATGACTTTGCTGAACCGGACATGGACGGCCGTGTGCCTGTGGAAGGCGACGCCCGCGCGCTCGCGCTATTTCAGGTTCACTTCTACGGGTTCCTTCAGGAGTGCTTCCTGCGGGAGCTGCCGTAGTCGCGCGGAGCTGTCCTTCCTCGTCCTCATCTTCTTCCTCAACTCCTCCGCGGAAGACGAAATGAAGATGAGGATGACGATGAAGATGATGAGGGGATTGCGCCGCGCACCGCGTTCCTGTTTCATCGCACCCATGAAAGCCCTCCTCTTCTCCCTGCTCCTCGCTAGCATGCTCCCCGCTCTCGCGGCGGATGCTCCGCTCAATGCCCTCACCGACGCCGAAAAGGCCGCGGGTTGGAAACTGCTCTTCGACGGAAAGGACGCGAGCCCGTGGTGGCGCGGCTACATGAAGGACGAGCTCCCGGACAAGTGGGCGGTCGAGGATGGCGCGCTGGTTTTACAAGGCAAAGGCGGCGGCAACATCATCACAAAGGAGCAGTTCGAGAGCTTCGAGTTCGCCATCGACTGGAAGATCAGCGAAGGCGGCAATTCCGGGATCATGTTCAAGGTGCTCGAGGGGGAGCCGCAGCCGTGGCACACCGGACCGGAGGTGCAGATCCAGGACAATGTGAAAGGTCACGACGCGCAGAAGGCCG
>JBGSYE010000284.1:0-8688 GCA_041751075.1 Chthoniobacteraceae bacterium | reverse complement strand
TGGCGCACATCGTCCTCGTCCTGTTCGCCGTCGCGGCGCTTGAAGCCGCGCTCGTCCACGCCGCTCTCTGGCCGCAGATCCGCGCCGAACGCGCACCGCTCCCGCCGGGCTTCATGGGCCGCGCGCAGAAGTTCGGACTGTTCACCATCCTGGACAAAGGCAGCGCAATGCTCGGCGGCGGCGCGGTGCTGCTGCTCGTGCTCGCCCCGCAGCATCCCGCGGCGACGATCGCGCTGCTCGGTCTCGCGGTGGATCTCGTCGGAAAAATCGTGAGCCTGACGGCGATGCCGCTCGGCAATCTGGTCGCACCCTACCTCAGCCAGAAGAGCGACGATCCCACTCTCCAGCGGCGCGCCTTCGGTCGCGTGGTGAAACTTTCCAGCCTTCTGTATTGCTTCAGCATCGGCGCCGGGATGCTGATCCTTCCTGGATTCGTGCCGCTCGTCTATGGCGCTTCGTACGCCGGCGCAGTTCCGTGCGCGCTCGCCATGGTGCTGCCCACGGCCTTCGAGAATTGGGTGCGCGGTAGCTGCTCCCCGGCGCTGCTCCAGAGTGGCTGCTACCGCCAGCTCTCGAGCCTGAATCTCCTCCAGGCCGTCGCGACCGTCACCGTCCTGCTCCTCGTCCGCGACCGGGAAGTCGTCACCGTCATCCTCGCGGTCGGCATCACGCGCTCGATCGTCGCGGCTTTCACACTCGCGGCCACCCGGCGCTTGATGGAGCCGGGCGCCTTCCGGCTCACGGGACAGACCATGGCGCTCGCCATCGCCGCGGGCGTGGTGTGCTGGCAGATCGGCCGTTTTCTCCCCATCGCGCAGCCCGCCTCCGCCGCGATTCAGGCATCACTTTACGCGGGAATGTTCCTGCTGGGCGCGAGCTTCCTCATCCGCAGGGACCAGGACACCCTCGGCATCCTCCAGCGCGTGACCGGCAGGCGCGCGGCCGGCCCTGCGGCCATGCCGATGGAAGAGAGCGCCTCCAGCCGATGAACGCGCGCGCGCTCCAGATCGTGCTCGTGCCGATGATCCTCATGGGCCTCTCCGCCGACCGCATGCGCGAGCAATGGGCGCACCTCGCCTTCCTGGGCGCGGCCTTTCTCGGCATCGGCTTCGGCCTCTTCCTGCACGCGCGGAATTGGCGGGACGTCATCAACCCGCTGACGATTCTCATCGGCATCGGCTTTCTGAAATTCAGCGTGCCGTATTTCACCTACCTCGCGCTCGGACCGGCCGCGCCATGCTTCGCCTTCTACGAACGGCTCGGCGTCCTGACTCCCGACCTCATGCACCGCGGACACACCGTCGCCATGCTCGGGTTGTGCGGCCTCGTCTTTGGCTGGAGCGGCGGACGCAACGAGCCGCGGGCCGCCCTCACCGCACCGGAGAGCGGCGACTGGACCATCGCGATCCGCGCCGGGGGCCTGATGCTCGCAGGCGCGATGTCGCTGCTGTTTTTCGTCGGGCGCAACACGGACCTCAGCACCGCGCTCGCGACCGGACAATTTCGCACCACGCAGATCGAGGCGGGCACAGGGATGTTCTTCTACATCTCCTTCGCGCTCATCGCCGGCAGCGTGGTGTTTGCGGCCTTCCTGATGCAGAGGAGAAAGCTGCCCGCCGCCGTGGCCTTTGTCCCGGTCCTCGTCGCCCTGGCGCTGTTCTTCGTCACCGGCGGCAGGACGCGCGCGATCACGCCCGTGATCGCCGGCGCGCTGGCCTTCTACTACATCCGCCTCGACCATCGGCTCGGTGCGAAGACGCTGGTCGGCGGCGCGCTCTTCTGCGCCGCGATCCCCGCCTTCTATTACCTCGGCTCCGCCTTCCGCGGCGGTGCGGGGCTCAGTCTTTTCACCGAAGGCGTCGCCGAGGGGACCGCGCCGCTCAGCGAATACCTCACCACCTTTTTCGCCGCGGAACTCGGCCAGCTCAGCAGCCTCGCCGGCGCGGTTTCGATCGGCGAAGGCGTGATCGGCGGCCTGTCCTTCACCGCGCTGCTTTTCCCGCTGAACATGATGCTAAACATCCCGGGGAGGAGCTGCGGCATGTTCCTCGCGGAGGAATTGATGAACCTGCCCTCCGCGCATCTCGCCGCGCTGCACTCGACGCTCATCGGCGACGCCTACCTGAACTTTGGCCTCCTCGGAATGGTGCTCGTGCTGGCGCTCGCCGGCTACGCCCTGAAGTCGCTCTACGTCCGCTTCCGCGACGGCCGCGTGCCTTTCGCCATGCACAGCCTCGCGACGATCTACGCGGTGCGCGTCTTTGGAGAGGAGATCAATAAATGGCCGGAGATGATGATCGTCCTCACCTGCTCGTGGCTCGCAGCCGTCGATTGGAAAGTCATCAGCCGCGCCTTGAACGGCCGCGCCCACCCGCTCCACCCGGCTCGCGTGAATGGGCGGTCTGAGGTGTGAGCACGTTCCGGCCACTGATGAGGTCGAGCTTCGAAAGGGGCGGATCCTTCACCACATTCTGCTGCGCAAAGACGCAGAGGTCGCGGGGGCTCTTAGCTTATTGGTCTGGTACCTGCGCCCGAAGGCGGAAGCCGCGAGGCTCCCGCCTTCGGCGAACTACGGGCTTAGTAAGCGCCCGCAGACGTCCAGTAATACGGCGTCGCGTAGTAATCGTAGGTCCGCGTATTCCAGGCCGGATCGTTATAGTCAGGCCAGGTATTGCGCTCGAAAAACATGCCTTCGTTGAACCTTGATTTCTCGACGTTCAGCACATAACCGGGCGAGGCTCCCTTGCTCTCCCGGATCAGCGCCCACGGCACGGTGGTCAGTTTATCGTCCATTGACGCCCACTTGCCCACATCGAGGATTCCGTAAGCCACCTTGCCGGAGTTGGGATGCACGAGCAGGTCTTCGATCTCGCCGATCTTTTCCGCCTTCTGATTCCACAGTTCCGCTCCGATCGCCTGGCTGGCCCGCACCAGCTTCACCCCTTTGAAGCGATCGCCCTTGATCCCGTAGTAGGTGCATGCCGTCTCATTCCAGGCCGCGTCGAAGGCCGGCCATTTGTCTTTCGCAAAGTGCGGCGCGTCCTTGAGCTTCATCTTATCCACGTCCACGACGAAGCCGGGCGAATCCTTTTGGCTCTGTTTGATGTGCTTCCACGGCACGGCGACCAGTTCTTCCCCGAGACCGAGCGTGCCGCCGATGGCCAGGATGCCGTAGGCGACGTTGCCGGTGTTTTCATCGAAGACCACGTCGTTGATCTCACCGAGATGCTCGGCGCTTTGGTTGAAGATTTTGACGCCGACGATCTCGCTTCCTTTGACGAGTTTGCCGGTCATCGCCTTGCCGGCTGGCGCGGTCTTGGTCTCTGGTGACTGTGCGAATACGCCACTCGTGGCCAGGCCGAGGCCGAGGCAGAGGGTCAATGTATGAGTGAGCAATGTTTTCATCTGGTTTGTTTTTCCGAGGTCTTCGTTCGTTCGTTTGTTTTTTTTGAATCTGCGGAGAGCGATGCTGACCGCGGAGTAGGAACAAGATCGCAGCCGGTCGCGGCGGCGCGGGTAGGAAGCCGCCCCCATTGGCGCATCGGGAAGCTCATGGAACCCGCGGCCTTGCTTCGTCCGGTTCGACGGCGCGTGCATCTACGCCGGAAGCGTTGCGGAAATTTGCCGATCGCGCGGGCCGGGCGGGTACGGGAGCGTCGCAAGCTCAATCGGACCCACGCATCGCACTCCGCGGATGCGATTTCGCGGGCAGCCATATCGCTTTCCATGAAAACAATCACCACCGACCCGATCTGCGGCATGGACGTGGAAGACTCCACCGCGCACCGCACGACGTTTGAAGACACCGAGTATCTGTTTTGCAGTGCTGGGTGCCGCGCGAAGTTTCTCCGCGACCCGCGCGAGTTCATCGACGAGGGCTCTGAGAAAAAAGACGATGCGGGCTCCGCCGACCGCAGTCCGAACCAACGGGAGAATGGGCGCGGCGCGAAGTGGACAGACTACATCCCGCTCCTGGTGATCGTCGCGCTGACCCTGCTCGCGGCGTGTGCGAAGCAATACGCGTCTCCCGGCGAGTGGGCGTGGATGCCGTGGATGCACGATTTCATGGGCTTCTTCCTCGTCGTCTTTTCCATGTTCAAGTTCTTCAACATGGAAGGCTTCGCCGACGGCTTTCACATGTATGACCTGCTGGCGAAAACATTCCGGCCCTACGGCTACGTGTATCCCTTCCTCGAACTCGCCCTCGGCCTTGGCTACCTCGCCCACTGGCAGCCGACCGTTATCTACGCTGCGACCGTCGTGTTGATGGTCTTCGGCTCGCTCGGCGTCTTCAACGCGCTGCGCAAAGGTCTCGATCTCGAATGCGCGTGCATGGGCACCGTGCTGCACGTCCCGCTCTCGACCGTGGCGCTGGTCGAAGACTTGGGCATGGCCGCGATGGCGGCGGCAATGCTCCTGCTCGCACGGTAGAATCCCGGGGCTAAGCTGGCCCGATGAAAACGGAAAAACAGAAAATGCTGGCGGGCGAGTTGTATGACCCGCTCGATCCGCAACTCACTCGCGAGCGCCACCAGGCGCGTGATCTTTGCCTCCGGCTGAACGCCACTCGCGAGGAGGAAGTCGAAGCCCGCACCGCCATCCTCGCGGAGCTGTTCGGACGCGCGAGCGATGTGTGGTTGCAGCCGCCTTTCTTCTGCGACTACGGGACGAACATCCGCCTCGGGCGAAAGGTCTTTTTCAATTTCAACTGCGTGGTCCTCGACGTGATGGAGGTGCGCATTGGCGATCACACGCTCTTCGGCCCGGCCGTGCAGATTTACACCGCGACGCATCCGCTGGACGCTGCCGAAAGGCGCGGGGGACTCGAATTTGCGAAGCCAGTCGAGATCGGCTCGGACGTGTGGGTCGGGGGCGGCGCGATCATCTGTCCAGGCGTCACCATCGGTGCGCGGGCCATCATCGGTGCGGGCAGCGTGGTGACGCGCGACATCCCGGACGACGTCTTCGCCGCTGGAAATCCGTGCAGGGTGATCCGGCCGATCGTTCCCGGTTCCGCCGCTGCGCGCTGACCCCGCACGCCGAATGTCACGACCACGCCTAGGCACGCCTGCGAATCGGTCGATGAACAGCACCATCGGAGGAACCACCATGCTCATTCCCTTCAGCTCCATCAAAAACTTCGCCCTCGCCGCCAGCGACGGGGAGATCGGGAAAGTGAAGCGACTCTATTTCGACGATCGATCGTGGCGGGTGCGCTACTTCGTGGTGGATACCGGCGGATGGCTGAGCGGGCGCGAAGTGCTCATCGCGCCGCGGCTGCTTGGGACAGTCGATGGCATCAAGGGGCGGATTCCCGTCGGACTCACGCGTGAGCAAGTCGAGAGCAGTCCGCCCATTGAGGCCGACAAGCCAGTTTCACGTCAGTACGAGGAAAGGTGGCACCAGCACTACGGCCTCTCCGGATACTCGATGACGCCTGAAACTACGGCGTTCGCAACAATGCCGCCGATGCCGGTGGCCGTTCCCATGGAGGTGGGGGCGATTGATGAAGCGCCCGCGGGCGACCCGCATTTGCGAAGCACGGGCGAGGTCTTCGGTTATCCGATCCGGGCGCGCGATGGCGACATCGGAGAGGTCGATGACGTCGTCGTGGACGATGAGGAATGGCGGATTCGCTACCTCTGCATCTCGCAGGGTTTCTGGGCGGGAAAGCGCGTGGTGCTTTCGCCGGAGTGGATCGAGGAGATCAGTTGGGACGAGCGTCGCGTGGTCGTTGGCCTTTCGCGGGAGACTATCAAAGACGCTCCCGAGTGGCTGGGTGCGGAACCGATGACCCGCGAATTCGAGGAGAGCCTCCATCGATATTACGATCGCCCCAGCTACTGGCCGCCGATTCCCTGAGCATGAGCGCGCCCGAGTCCAGCGACGAGGCCTTGCATGAATATGTGGAGGTGGAGATCGCGGTGGCCGAACTGCCGAATGCCGCTCGTGAGCAAACGCTGCGCTCGACGCTGGAGGAGTTGCCGGGGATTCAAAGCGTCCGCGTGGATGGGGCGCGGGTCTTCCTGGCTTACGAGCCGGTGCGGATCGTGAAGTCCGAGATCGAGGCGCATCTGCGCCGGGCGGGATTCATCGTGGAGGAAGTGGCGGTCGCAGCGGCGTCCCCTGTGGTGGACGCGACTGCGCCGCACCCCGCAGCGGGACATTCCGAAACGAGGCCCGATGAAGTTCCTCCACCACGGGCATGAAAGTGAGGGTCGCGGCGACGTGGAGCGCGCGCGATGAATTCCAAGCCATGAAATAATTCCAGACCGTGTCCTTCTTTGCAGCGCTCGTTCGTCGAAGCATTGAAGGATCGCTGCGGCGGCCCCACCGCCGAAACGCTAAACGACTATGTGCCCCTTTTGTCTCGCCACGATCGCGCTTGCGACGGCAGGCGCCGCGACCACGGGCGGGCTGACTGCCCTCGCCGTCCGCGCACTTTCCAAACGCCGCCAATCCACCAGGCACAAAGGAGAAACCCATGAAAACGACACCGACCTCTGACGAAGGGAAACTCACCAGCCATCCACCGATCGTCTCGCGGGAGGAGTGGCAGCGAGCGCGCGACCGCCTGCTCGTGAAAGAGAAGGCCGCGACCCGCGCGGGAGATGCGCTGGCCGCGGAACGCCGCAGGTTGCCGATGGTGAGGATCGAGAAAGAGTATGTTTTCGATGGCCCAAACGGCAAAGCGGGTCTCGCCGATCTCTTCGAGGGGCGGCGCCAGCTCATCACCTATCACTTCATGTTTGCGCCGGGCGTCGATGGCTGGCCTTCGGCCGGCTGCCCCGGCTGCTCGATGGTCGTCGATCACCTCGGCCCGCTCGCGCACCTTCACGCCCGCGACACCTCCCTCGCGCTCGTCTCTCGTGCGCCACTCGAGAACCTCGAGCGCTACAAGAAGCGCATGGGATGGAACGTCCCCTGGTTTTCCTCCGAAGGCACCGACTTCAACAAGGACTTCGGCGTCACCACTCCGGAGGGCGAGACATTCGGCCTGAGCACCTTTCTACGCATGGGCGATGAAGTCTTTCACACTTACTTCACCACGGATCGAGCGTTGGAGGCGGTCGATACGAACTTTACCCTGCTCGATTGGACGCCCCTCGGGCGGCAGGAGGCATGGGAGGACTCCCCAGCTGGCTGGCCGCAATCCGCACCCTACGTCTGGTGGCGCCGTCACGACGAGTATTGAGGACGCCATGCGAAAACATTCATCCCGATGAAACCGATCTCGCCATGCCTATGGTTCGACACCCAGGCGGAAGAGGCCGCGAAGTTCTACACGTCGATCTTTAAGAACTCGAAAATCGTCACGACTTGCCGGTATCCCGATGCCGGGAAAGAGATTCACGGCAAACCGCCAGGATCGGTGATGACCGTCGAGTTCGAGTTGGACGGGCAGCCCTTCACGGCTCTCAACGGCGGGCCGCACTTCAAATTCAACGAAGCCATCTCATTTCAGATCGAATGCGAAACGCAGGAGGAACTGGATGGTTACTGGGAAAAGCTCAGCGCCGGTGGCGATCCCGCCGCCCAGCAATGCGGCTGGCTGAAGGATAAGTTCGGGCTCTCGTGGCAGGTCGTGCCCAAGGGAATGCCGGAGATGATGAACGACCCGGACATCTCAAAAGCGGAGCGCGCTTTCAAAGCCATGCTGGGCATGAAGAAGCTCGATATCGAGGACCTGCAACGCGCCTTCGAGGGCCGGTGAAAGTGCCGTCTCCCCCTACATTCGATCCGAATAGTCCATCCATCCCCAACCTCCAAACCGAACACTACAATGAACCCAACACACCCGATGAAACACTGCATCCGCCGCACCCTGCCCGTCCTGCTCACCGCCGCCACGCTAGGCAGCGCCTTCACCTTTGCCCAGGACAAGCCGGAGTCGAAGGAAGTCGATCCCAAGATGGCCGAGATGATGAAGAAGGCCGAAGCCGCGAGCACGCCTGGAGCGGCTCACAAGGCGCTCGAACCGCTCGTCGGAGAATGGAGTGCGGAAGTCAAATCCTGGATGGCTCCGGGCGCCCCGCCGACAGTGTCGAAGGGGAAGTCTAAAGCGACTTGGATCATGGACGGGCGCTATCTTCAGGAGGAGTTCCATGGCGAATTCATGGGTAAGCCGTTTCGCGGGATGAGCCTCATGGGCTATGACAACATGGAGAAGAAATACAACAGCGTCTGGATCGACAACATGAGCACGATCATGGTGAAGACCGAAGGAAAGGCTGGCGAGGGAGGCAAAGTCATCACGCTCACCGGCGAGTACGCCTGTCCCATGACCGGAGATTTGCACAAGCCGACGAGGCAAGTCATCCGCATCCTCAGCAACGACCGACACATCTTTGAGATGCACGACCCGAGCAAAGGCGAGAATTCCAAGGAGATGGAGATCGTCTATACGCGGAAGTAGCGTCCGCGCCGGGCTCAAGAATGCGCCGCGGCTGCATCCCGCGGCGAGTTCCGCTGTACTGGGATCAAGGCCGCGCGGGACGCGCGCTCTTGCCTTGTTTTGCCGCGGTTCACTCCCGACACTCCGCGGCCCTCGTCCGTGAAAATCCTCGTCGCGCCCGACAAATTCAAAGGTTCCCTCTCCGCTCTCGATGCCGCGGAGGCCATCGCGCGCGGATTGCGGACGGCGCTGCCGCACGCGGACGTGCAGACGGCGCCGATCGCGGATGGCGG
>JBGSYE010000283.1:0-5903 GCA_041751075.1 Chthoniobacteraceae bacterium | reverse complement strand
GGCGTTTCGTCGGCGGCCTGCTCGGGCATTGGTCGGTGTGGACGCGGCGCGCGGTGGAGTTGCTCGATCGCTGCCAGTGCGAGCCCGCCTCGCCCGACCTGCTGCGGCTCGGCGTCGAGGTCACCGACTGCAACGCGGCGTTCTTCGACGCGGCCAACGGCTTTCGCGGCTGCATCGCCGGGCTGCACGAAGTCCTGCGCCGGCAGGGATTGCTGGAGGGCGTGTGGTGCCTCGATCCCGCGGAGACGCTGAGCGACGGCCAGCGCGAGGAAATCGACCGGGTGTATCGCGCTTACCCACACCTGAACGACGACGAGTTCATCGCCCGCCAACGCGATGAGTGGCTGCGGGGCTGAAGCCTTGGAGGGACGCGCTCCGTCGTGTCCCACAGCGCTTCCGTCGGTTGTGTGGACGCCCTCTATGGAAGCGTTCGCGCGCGGGTTTTCTCTGCGTCTGTTCCACTCCCCATCCCGCACTCCGATGAAATCCTCCGCGCTCGCTCTCCTTTTTTGCACCGCAGCCTTCGCCGTTGAAGCGCCGGAAGGCTGGACCACCGCCGCGCCGCGCGACGAGATCAAACCCAAGTTCACCTTCGATCCCACCGGCGGGCCTGAGCGGAGCGGCAGCTTTGTGATCGAGTCCGGCCCGCGTGAGGGGCAGATGGGAAGATGGACGAAGACCTTCGCGGTGACGGGCGGCCAGCACTACCGCTTCAGCGTGCTGCGCAAATTCGCCGGTGCCGATTCGCCGCGACGCGCGGGCGTCGCCCGGGTCTTGTGGGCCGATGCAACGGGCAGGGCGGTGACGCATGACGAACCCTCCTACGCGTCGTATTCGCCCGGGCAGAAACTTCGCGCCGAACCGGAGTATCCGATGGACGGCCCGACCGACGCGCGCGGCTGGACCACGGTGAGCGACGTGTATCTCGCGCCGTCCTCAGCGACACAGGCGATCGTCGAGCTGGAATTCCGCTGGGCGCCCAATGCGCGGCTCGAATGGGCGAATGTTTCCCTCATCGAGGCTCCCGCTCCTGCGCCGCGCACCGTCCGGCTCGCGACCGTGCATTTCGTGCCGAGGAAGATGAAGTCGCCGGAGGAGCGCCGTCGTGCCTTTGAGCCGATGATCGCCGAGGCGGCTAAGCAGAAGGCCGACCTGGTGGTGCTGCCGGAAGTCGTGACCTATGGCAGCGGCTCGACTTACGCAGATGTGGCCGAACCGATCCCCGGCCCATCCACGGAGTTCTTCGGCGCGCTCGCGAAGAAGCACAATCTCTACGTGGTCCCCGGACTCGTCGAACGCGATGGGCCGCTCATCTATAACGTCGCGGTGCTCATCGACCCGAACGGAAAAATCGCGGGCAAATATCGCAAGGTTTGCCTCCCGCGCGGCGAGATCGAGGGCGGCGTCACGCCGGGGCGCGACTATCCGGTGTTCGACACGCGCTTTGGCAAAGTCGGCATGATGGTGTGCTACGACGGATTTTTCCCCGAGGTCGCGCGCGAGCTGAGCAATCGCGGCGCAGAGGTGATCGCGTGGCCGGTGATGGGCTGCAATCCCATGCTCGGCGCGGCGCGCGCGTGTGAGAACCATGTGTATGTCGTGAGCAGCACGCACACGGACGTGGAGAAGAACTGGATGGTCTCCGCGGTCTTCGGCCACGACGGCAGGCTGCTCGCGCAGGCGAAGGAATGGGGCACGGTCGCGGTCGCGGAGGTCGATCTCGGCAAACGGCTGCACTGGCCGAGCCTCGGGGACTTCAAGGCGGAGATCCCACGGCATCGGCCCGCGGACTCTGCACCCACGGCGATCGTTCCGTGACGCGCCGGGCTGCGCGGAGGCCCGGCTTCAGCGCGGGAGCTTGCGGTCGTCGAGCACTTCACCGGCGGGAGGGAGGACGGGGATCTGCAGTCCGCCCGAGGCTGCCAGTTCATCGAAGAGCTGCTTTTGCATCCCGCTCGCCCGCTCCCGGTATGCGGGGACGCTGATTAGGTTGTGCAGTTCGAGAGGATCGGATTCCAAGTCGTAGAGTGCGTTCCTGTCCCATACTCCGTGCGTGTGGATGTATTTCCAGCGATCGGTGCGCAACGCAAAGGTGGTGGGCGTCGCCGGGAAATTCCATTCCCAGTAGTATTCGTACAGGATGTGGTCGCGCCACGGCGTATCGCGGCCTTGCAGCAGCGGCCAGAAGGAGCGGCCATCCATGCGCGGTGCATCGGCGGGCGGCGCGACACCGGCGGCTGCGAGCAGGGTCGGAGCGATGTCGATATTCTGCACCATCTGCGTGATCACAGATCCGGGCTGGATCGCACCGGGAGCGCGCGCGAGGAGCGGCACGCGGATGCTCATCTCGTAGGCGTCGCGCTTGTCGTAAAAGCCGTGCTCGCCGAGCGCAAAGCCATTGTCGCCCATGTACACGACCAGCGTGGAGTCGCGCAGCCCCGCGTCGTCGAGATGCTTCAACACGCGGCCCACATTTTCGTCCGTGGAATGCACGGCCTCGGCGAAGCGGCGGAACAAGTCCTCGAAGGACGGCACGGGGTCGGCGTCGAAGCGGCCCGTCTCCATGTGATCCACGCCGTGGATGCTGTAGCGCCGGTCGCGGACCCAGCGTGGCTGCGTCTCGTAGTTGCGCTCGGTGTTGGCCATCGTCGGCGGATAGGGCACGGGTTCCTTTTCGTAGCGGCCGCGATGACGCGGCGCGGGCTCGAAGGGGTAGTGCGGCGCCTTGAAGGAAAGGTAGAGGAAAAAGGGCGCGTCGCGCTTTTCGCGGAGCCACTCGAGGGCGAGATCGGTGAGCACGTCGGAGTTGTAGCCTTTGAAGACGCGGGACTCGCCGTTCACGTTGAGCGTGGGATCGAAGTACTCGCCCTGCCCGCGGAAGCCGGCCCAGTAGTCGAAGCCAGGCCGCGGGGCGTCGCTGTCCTCGCCCATGTGCCACTTGCCGAGGAAGGCGGTGCGGTATCCCGCCGCGCGCAGGTATTCGGGAAAGAAGCGGATGCCAGCGGGCTCGGGCCGCTGATTATCCACCACGCGATGACGATGCATATACTGCCCGGTGAGGATCGACGCGCGGCTCGGCGAGCAGAGCGAGGTGCTGACGAAGGCGTTGCGCAGATGCGCGCCTTCCCTGGCCAATCGGTCGAGGTTCGGTGTCTCGAGGAATTTCGGCGCCTCGGGCAGGAACCCCAGGAAGTCGTGCCGATGATCGTCCGAGAGGATGAAGAGGATATTCCGCGGTGGCGGAGTAGCAGCCTCGGCGGTCGGCGCGCACGCGAGACATGCGAGGAGCCCGAGGACGACGAGATTCTGACGAGAGATCATGGGCTCATCTACTGAGCTCGGGAGACCGCGTAAATCCTTTCGATGGCGGACCCGTTCAGACCTGCTGCGCCAGGGAACGGCGAGCTTCCCGCCGCTTCCTGAGCTTACGGCACGAAGCGCTTCGTGTTGATCACGCGGAACCGGTAGGCTGGTTCGAGCGAGTCCTTGTCCACGTCGATCTTGTCCCGGGAGTCGATCGCGCTGTTCTTCGGATCGAAGCGGGCGTCCTCGGGGTCGATAAAACGCTCGATGGTCGAGGAACCGCGATACTCGCCGATCACGCGATCCTTCTTTTCATCCCAGATCCCCTGCGCGGCGGATAGCGGCGTCTGCCGCAGCGACTGGGCCTGGACGTGGACGGTGTAGGTGTTCGACTTGGTGGTCACGCGGGGATAGAGGTCGCTGTAGGGCTTCTCGCGCATGTTGTCGCCGGTCAGGGCGTTCGCATTCCAGAAGGTCGTCTTCAGGTGGTAGTCCGGATCCTTGTTGAAGGACGCCGAGGAGAATTTCGGCGCCGTGACCGGGTCGCCGGCCTCGATCGTGGGATAAAGGCCGCGGTCGCAGATTTCGGAAGCGGATTTGAAAATCCCCAGATCGGAATTTTTCTTGAACTGGTCGAAGAACTCCTTGAACGCCCGCAGCGTCAGATCCCGGTTCACCGGATAGCGATAGTTGTAATTCGAATTCCAGGCAGCGACCACCTTGTAAGTGGCCGCATGCGCGGTCGGGAATGCGGACACCCGGACCGAGTGCAGCGCCGCTCGGAAGGCCGTGCTGCGCTCGATATTGCCAAAGGGCATCATCGGGTAGTTGAGATTCACCTTGCCGGCGGTTGAGAAGGGCTCGCTGATCGCGTAGGGCTCGACGATCGGCATATTGAAGAGATCGAGCAGCAGGTGATCGCGGACGAAGCCGTCCCGGCGGCCAGGGTGCTGGAACCGCCCGCTCGCGTCGGCGCACTCCGCAGCGGAGAACGGAGAGAAGGCCAGGGTCGTCCAGTGCCCATTCTTGCCGAGCGGCAGCGAACCGAAGACCACCGCCGAGGGCGTCTGGCGATTGGGCGTGAAGAAGGTGTCGAAGGTCTCTTCATAGGCCCAATCGAAGTACGGATGCGGATAGCGCCAATACCACGCCTTCTCCCCGGATGCGGCGGTGTAGTTGTGTTTCACCCGGAAGACCGGATTGCCTTCATCCGACTTTCCGGCGTAGGCGCCATCGGGAAGATTCCCCAAGCCGGTATCGAAGTCTCCGGGAGGCGCAGTGGTGGCTTTTGTGGGTTCTCCATTCTCTGCCATTCTGACGCCATTGATCCCCGGCGGCAGGTCCGGCCACCGGTTGGCTGAGTAGTTGACGCCATTTGGCAGCTTCGCGAGCTTGCCGAACGGGGCATTCGCGCCGGCGCCGTACAAATCCCGATCCACCACCCGTGCATTGGTTGGTTTGGCCGCAAACGGCGGAACTCCCACGGAGGTCCGCAGCGTCTGCGCATGGCGGAGATTCTGATTCGTGTATTCGGGATGCGGCGAATACATCTTCGCGCTGTTGTCCGGGGCGATTGCGGCGATCCGCGGATCGTCTCCGGCGGCTCCCAGGACGACACTCCGGATGGTGTCCCCAGGCTGGAACAGTTGACGCCACCGATTGACGTGATTCCAACCCGGATTGGGAGCGCCCGTGTCGTTATTGGAACTCGCGCCAAAAACCCCTCCCGCTTTCCAGCCGCTCAAGTTGGAGTTGTTGAGGTTGATCGGGTCATTGAAATCTTTCTCCATTGGCGGCGCGAGCAGGCGGCCGCCGAGGCTCTTCACCCCTGCGATATTCGTTGGATTCTCATAGACCGCCCATTTGCCGGGGTTGACCTTATCCGTGGAGGAGTAGCGATCGTAGTCGAAACCACCGGGGTCGTGCATCCAGACGTGATCCGTCGGCACCGGCAGGATGGTTGACGGAAAGGTCACCGCCAAGGTCCAAAGGGTCGGAGGGTTCGTGATGAGTTTGCCCTGGGCGCTGAGCTGCGCTTCGCCAAATTTCACGCGGATCGTGAGATCCGCGCCGACGAGTTCGATCTTCTGTCCGGAGCCCGGGTTTTTGACGTATTCGAAATAGTCGTCCCCATCCTCCGGCACCGGCTCCCTCGACTCCGGAGACGCCACCGCGACGCCTTCCCGGCTTTGGAATTCATACCAATGACTCGTCGGCGGGGTGGTCCCAAAGTTCGGGATGTCGATGCCCCACTTGTTGGGGATCAATTCCACGGGAGGCTGGTTGCCCTGGTTGGCCTTCGACGTTGCATGCCAATACCAACTGCCGCGGAGCATGTGCAGCCAGCCCTCCGAGCCGCCCAGATTGCGCCCGTGGTAGGCATTGCCCGAGGAATGCACGAAGAGATTCTTCGCACTGCTGGGAAACTGCAGGCCCTTGACGGCGCCCCCGACGATCACTTCAGGCCCCCCCTGGGTCTGTCTCAGGTTGAACTGACTGAGGCCGTCCACTTCCACGACGAAGCATTCGCGGTCGATGGACTTATTGTTGAGCGCGCGAGTCGGGGCATAGCCCATCATCGGATTGAATGCTTCAAAGAC
>JBGSYE010000282.1:0-3497 GCA_041751075.1 Chthoniobacteraceae bacterium | reverse complement strand
GGGATGCGCCGCGAGGAAGGCGCGCAGCGCCCGTTCCTGCTTCGCGAGGTGCGCCTCCGCTCCTGCGCGCGCTTCCTCCGCCGTGCGCGGGTTGCGCTGCGGCCCGGCGTCGAGGGCCACGATGGCGCTCCAGTCATCCTCCGGTGACGCCGCACGCAGCGCACCACCGACCAAAAGGAGAATCACTGCCAACAACGTTCGTCCGTTCATTTTCTGTCGAGCGGAATGATGGCCGCACTTACCGGCCGGTGATCGCTCGCCGTCAGCCAGTCTTCCCCGCGATAGACGCGCGACTTGGTCTTCACCACCTCCGGAAAGAGCGCCGGGCTCACGAAGATGTAGTCGATGCGCGAGTACAGATCGGCCGTGCGCCAGTAGTGCGTCCAGCGATCGCCGAGCGGATCGCGCGCCCAGAGATCCGCCATGTACCCCGGCGACTTTTTCGGCCCGGTGATGGCCGCGAACATCGGCTCGTTCTTGGTGTCGTTGAAGTCGCCGTAAGCCACCAGATTCGTCTTCGGATCGGCGGCGAGGATCTTGTCCAGATACTTGCGGAGCGCCTGCGCTTCGTAGCGGCGGATGAGCGCTTCGCCGCCGGGCGCGGGCAGCTTCGACTTCAGATGCACGCCGACCATCCGCAACCGATAGCCCGCATTCACCTGGATGGTCACGTCGAGGATGCCGCGCCGCATCCTTTCGCGCTGCCCGTTCAGTTCAAAGGGAACGTCGGCCTGCGAATTGCGCGCGACGATCGGGAATCGGCTGACCAGCGCGAGATGCCGGTCCGGATCGGAAGCCTGGAGATACTCCGAGGCCACATACCCGAGTCCCGCCGCCTTCAGCCGTTTCTTAAAGTCTTCGAAGCGCTCCGGCGAACCCATCTCGCACACGCCGAGGATGTCGGGGTTCACTTCCTGGATGATCCCGATGAGGGCGGCGATATCCTTCTCGGACTTCGCGCGGGTGCCATAGGGCGAGTCGGGGCCGGGCGCTTTCTTGTCGGTGTAATTTTCGACGTTGTAGCTGCAGATCACGATCTCGTCGGGAGCGGCGTGGCTCCCCGGCAAGAGGAAAAGGAGCGCGCAGAAAAATGCAGTGAGAGAGCGCCACATGGCCGGCGAAATAGAAAGGGCTCGCCCGGTGAAGGCGAGCCCAAATCCTGTGCGGAAATCCGCCGCGTCTAGCTCGTGCGCGTCGGGTGCGCTTCGCTCATGATCTTGCCCTTGTGATCATGCTCGACCTCGACCTTCGCATCGTTATGCGCGGTGTCGCCGGGGAGGTGCGAAGGCTCGCTCTGCCGCGGCTGCGGGGGCAGTTCGGGCGCCTTGGTGATCTCGCTCTGGAAATCGTCCTTCGCCTTCGAGAATTCGCGTATTGCCTGGCCGAGGCCCTTGGCGAGTTCCGGCAGTCGTTTCGCCCCGAAGAAGATCAGGATGATCAGGAAAATGATCAGCGTATCAGGACCGAGGAAATTTCCGAAAGTGGCGAGGTTCATAATGCGGGGTTGTGGGTGGAAAGTGGACGGCTAGCTGAGCTGCGCAGGCGGTGACTGAGGCGGCTCGATGCCGTCTTTCGCCTTCTGAAATTCACGGATCGACTGGCCAAGGCCACGGGCGAGTTCCGGCAGGCGCTTGGCGCCGAAGAAGACGAGGATGATCAAAAAGATGATCACCGAGTCCGGTCCGAAGAAATTTCCGATAGTGGCGATGCTCATGGCAGTGGGAGGGGTGGCAGTGTGGAACTAACACCAGATGCCAGGAGTGGCAACGGGCATTCTGATAAAGGCCCACGGCGCGGTGTTTCTTAGCCTGCGAGGTCAAGCGCCGGAGGTCGCTCCCTTTCGACCGTCGAAATGATTCGATTGAACCACGGATGGACACGGAGGAACACAGATCGGGTTGACTCATTCACGAGCGTGACTGTGTGAGCCGCTGGCTTTCCACTTCCGTATTTCCTCCGTGTCCATCCGTGGCCGAATCCCTCCCTCTTCGTTGAAACCCGGCCGCTTGGCGCTTCTTCCCGTTCAGGGCATCGGCGCCAAATCCGGCGCTGGCAGCCCCCACGTTTTCCACTTCGCGAGATACTCGGCGCGCGGGAGCAGGACGTAGTGCGGGCGCTGGTCGGCGCGCAGCCAGCGGATGAGGTTCACGAGATTCGCCTCGGCCATGGTGGTGCAGCCCGCGGACGGGCGCGTCACCCCGCGGCGGATGTGGAAAAAGATCGCGCTGCCGGCACCGGGCACGGGCGGGTCGGAGTTATGGCGGATCTCGACCAGCCAGCGGTACGCGAAGTCGCCGTGCCGCATCTTCTGCTTCTCAAACCACGGCGGCGGATTCGCGGGATCGACGACGACGTGCTGATTGTAATACGGCGAGTTCACGTCATCGACCCAGGCATCACCGCGGCCCACGGTGCGAAAGGGGTAGCTCGCGCCGGACGGGAGCGCGGTGTCGTAGGTGTAGATCTTTCCGATGCGGAAAATGCCGGCGGGTGCGCGGCCGTCGCGTTCCTGCTTCTGGCGGCCGGGTTCGGTGGTGACGCCTCGGCCCCAGGCGAGGCCGTGCTTGCCGTAGAGCACCGGCCACACAGGCGTCGCCGGCTTCCACCCTTTGCCATCGCGCTCGAAGCACTGGAGCCGCCCGGTAGTCGAGTCCCACCCGGACGCGATGCTCACGATGAACTGGCGCGCGTCGGAGGGGACTTCGGCGGCGGCCCATGGGACCCATGCGACGCATAAGACCCGTGCGACCCATGCGACCAGACGCTTGATGGCATGTGGCGCGCTTCGCATCATCGGCTGCTTGAAAAAATACCCGCGTGTCGTCGCTGTCGCTATCATTCTGGCGGCGACGCTTTTCGTGTATGCGCCGGGGCTCCGCAATGGATTTGTCTGGGACGACACCGCGCTGGTGTTGCGCGATCCGCTCATCCGCAGTTGGCGGCTGATCCCGGAAGCGTTTGGGCACTTTCTCTTCCTCGACGCCACGGCTTCGGAGTTCTACCGCCCGCTGCAACGGCTCACCTTCACGGCGGACTACGCGCTCTACGGATTCGGCGCCCCGTGGGGCTGGCATCTCACGAGCATCGCGATCCACGCGGCGGCGGCGGTGGCGTTATTTTTTCTCGGCTGGAAGTTTCTCCCCTTCGGCTGGGCGCTCGCCGTCGCGGCGCTGTGGGCGGTGCATCCCGTGCATACCTCGGCGGTCACGTACATCGCCGGGCGGGCCGATCCGCTCGCGGCGCTCCTGGGCTTCAGTGGACTCGCACTCGGGCTGGCGAGTCTCGATCGACCGCGGCACGCGCTGCTCGCCGCGGCCTGTTTCCTCGGCGCGCTTCTCTCGAAGGAAAGCGGCGTCGGCTTCCTGCTCGTCTGGTTCGTCGTGCTGCTCTGGCGGCGCGTGGGGTGGCGGGTATTGGGAAAGTGGACGCTCCTGTCCGTGTTCGTGCTTGGGAGCTACACCGCGCTCCGTCTTTCCGCCGAGCGCACCCGGCCGCCC
>JBGSYE010000281.1:0-4099 GCA_041751075.1 Chthoniobacteraceae bacterium | reverse complement strand
CGGCATCGCCATCGCGCTGATCGTTTCGCCGCGCGCCTGGGCCGGCGCCTCCAGTGCCATCCACGTGCATGTCTGGGCGGCGATCTTTCTCGGCGGATTGTTCACGAGTCTGCCGGTGTTCCTCGCCTGGCGGAGGCCCGGCCGGGCCAGCACGCGCCAGGTCATCGCGGTCGCGCAGATGCTCATGTCCGGCCTGCTCGTTCACCTCACCGGCGGCCGCATCGAGACGCTTTTTCACATCTTCGGTTCGCTGGCCTTCCTCGCCTTTTACCGCGACTGGCGCGTGCTCGTCACTGCCACGCTGGTCACCGCCATCGATCACATCGTGCGCGGCGCATTCTATCCGCTGTCCATTTACGGGCTTTCCAGCGTCGAGCAGTGGCGCTGGTTGGAACATGCAGGCTGGGTGCTTTTCGAGGATGCGTTCCTGATCTATTCCATTCTGCAAAGCCGCCGTGAAATGCAGGCCCTCGCGCAGCGGCAGGAACTCGTCCTCGCCAGCGAACTCGCGAAGCACGCCCGCGATGTGGCGATCGAATCCACGCAGCTCAAGTCGCGCTTCCTGGCCACCATGAGCCACGAGATTCGCACGCCGATGAATGGCGTCATCGGCATGACGCACCTGCTCCTCGACACCGCCCTCACCGAGCAGCAGCGCGATTTCGCGGAGACCATCCGCGGCAGCGGGGAGTCGCTGCTCACGATCATCAATGACATCCTCGATTTTTCCAAAGTCGAGGCCGGCAAGATGACCTTCGAGGTGCTGGATTTTGACCTCTTCGAAACCGTGGAGGGAACGCTGGAGGCGCTCGCCGGCAAGGCTCTGGCCGGCGGGGTGGAGATCGCGGGCTTCGTGGAACCCAATGTCCCCTCGCGTCTGCGCGGCGACTCCGGGCGGCTCCGGCAGGTGCTCACCAATCTCGTCAGCAATGCCCTCAAATTCACCGCCTCCGGCGAGGTCGCTGTGCGCGTCTCGCTGGAACGCGAGAGCGACACGGATGCCGATGTGCATTTCCGCGTGCGGGACACGGGCATCGGGCTGTCGCGCGAGGCGCAGTCGCGGCTGTTCGAGCCCTTCCAGCAGGCCGATCTTTCGACCACGCGGAAGTATGGCGGCACCGGCCTCGGCCTGGCGATTTCGCGCCAGCTCGTGGAGAAAATGAATGGGCGGATCGGCGTCGAAAGCGTGGAGGGGGAAGGCTCGACGTTCTGGTTCACCGTGCGCCTGCAAAAGCAGGCGGTGGCCGCGAAGCCGCCCGGCGCCAACCATGAACTCGTGGATACGCGCATCCTGATCGTCGATGACAATGCCACCAGCGGCAGCTTCCTCCACGAGCAGATCGTCGCCTGGCGCTTTCGCAATGGCACGGTCGTCAACGGGAGCGATGCGCTGCAGCGGCTCCGCACGGCGCATCGCGAAGGCGATCCCTATCCGCTGGCGATCCTGGGCCTGCGGATGCAGGACATGGACGGCCTCGCGCTCGCGCGCACCATCAAAGCCGATCCCACGATCGCGGATACCCGGCTCATCTTGCTCACCGAATATGGCCTGCGCATTCCGGAGGAGGAATTGCTCGGCGCGGGGATCGCGGCGTGCCGGTTTAAGCCGGTGAAGCAATCCACGCTTTTCGACTGTCTGGCCGATGTCCTCGCCGACGCCCCGGCGCGATCGAAGCGGGCCGCCGCTCCCGTGTCTGTGCAACGGCAGGTGCGGCCGGAGCTGCGCATTCTCCTCGCCGAAGATAACGCCGTGAATCAGAAGGTCGCGCTTGGCCAGTTGCGCCAACTCGGCTATCGCGCCGATGCCGTGGCCAATGGCCTCGAGGTGCTCGAAGCCATCGCGCGCATTCCCTACAATCTGGTGCTCATGGATTGCCAGATGCCGGAGATGGACGGCTACGACGCCGCGGGCGCCATCCGCCAGCGCGAAGGCACGAGCCGGCACACCTGGATCGTGGCCATGACGGCCAACGCCATGAGCGGCGATCGCGAACGCTGTCTTGCCGCCGGCATGGACGATTATGTCAGCAAACCCGTGCGCACGGAGGAACTCGGCGAAGCGCTGGAACGGGTGCGTCTCGGGCCGGCCGAGACGACCAGGGCCACGCAGGCGGTCGATCCGGCTTCGCTCGCCGTGCTCCGCTCGATGCCCGGCGACGACGGTGGCGATCTGCTCACGGAGCTCATCGTCCTCATCACTTCCGAAGGACCGAAGCTGCTCGCCGATGCCGCCGCTGCGCTCGATGCGAACAACCCGCGCGCCCTGTTCGAAGCCGCGCATTCGCTCAAGGGAAGCTGCGCGCAATTCGGCGCGCGCAGCATGTCCGAACTCTGCGCGCGCCTCGAAGCCGCCGGTCGCAGCAGCCAGTTCGAAGACACCCGCGATCTCCTCGCCGCCGCGCAGCAGGAATTTCAGCACGTCCTCGCCGCACTCGAAACCCAGGCCGCCATTCCCGCTTCATGAAAATCCTGATCGCCGAAGACGACACCATTGCCGAAAAAGTCCTGCGCCTCACGCTGCAGCACTTTCATCACGAAGTTGTTTCGGCCCGGAACGGCGTCGAGGCATGGGAGACCTTTGACCGCGATCCGGTCCGCGTGATCATCAGCGACTGGATGATGCCGGGCATGGATGGCCTCGAATTTTGCAACCGGGTTCGCGGCCGGGCCCAAACGCCCTACACGTATTTCATCCTGCTCACCGCCGCCCACACCGGGCCGGATGATTACAACGTGGCGATGGATGCCGGCGTGGACGATTTCATGACCAAGCCGCTCGATCGCGACATCATCCGCACGCGGCTGCACGTCGCGCAGCGAATTCTCCGCTACACCACGGAGATCCATCTGCTGCGGGACATCATTCCCATCTGCTCCTACTGCCAGAAAGTGCGCAGCGATGGCGATTACTGGGAGCGCGTGGACACCTACATCAAGGATCGCACCGGCAGTCGATTCAGTCACGGCGTCTGCCCGGACTGCCTTGATGAGCAGGTGAAGCTGCTCGATGAAATGGTCGATGTGGCCGAGGCACCGGCCGCAAAATAAGAGTCGGCGAGCCAGAGCAGTGCCATCCCCCGCATTCCTTCGCGTCCGCCCCTCGGCGAACGCGAAATCAAGTGGAGACAGAAGTGAAATCTCCGGCGACGGTCGCACCCGCGAGTCCCCGCGGGGCGTGAGAGTTCCTTCCCCCTTGATGAGACGGATTAAAATCCATACTTGGTGTTTCCACCGGACGGTTCACAGCCGCCAATGGGGAACTTGCGGGGAGACGATGGCTGATCTAACTGCGAACGGTTTCGCCGATATTTCAGATCCCTATGAAACGTAAAATCCGCATCCTAATCGCCGACGACCACGATATCGTCCGCCGCGGAATGCGTCCGCTGATCGAGTCGGAATGGGGCTGGGAGATTTGCGGCGAGGCGCGCGATGGGCGGGAAGCCCTGGCCATGGCGGAGAATCTCAAACCCGATGTCGTGGTGATCGATGTGGCGATGCCGGAACTCAACGGGGTGGATGTCACGCGGCAGATCAAGCGCGCGATGCCCGACGTCGAGGTGCTGGCGTTTACGGGCAGCGAAAGCGAAGTGCTCGTCCATCAACTTTTCGCCGCCGGCGCGCGTGGCTGCGTACTCAAGAGCGACGCCGGCGAGCATCTGGTTCCGGCGATCAAGGCGCTCATCCAGCATCAGCCCTATCTCGGGTCCCGCGTCTCGCAGATCGTCTTCGCGAGCTATCTCAAGGGCGGCGTGGATGGCGAGGAAACCGCGCCCGGCGGCCTCAGCCCGCGCGAACGCGAAGTGGTGCAACTCCTGGCCGAGGGCAAGAGCAACAAGGAGGCGGCCACCATGCTCGGGACCAGCGTGAAGACGGTCGAAACCCAGCGCGCCGCGATCATGCGGAAGCTCGGCTTCAGCGCGTTCAGCGAGCTCGTCCGCTACGCCGTGCGCAATCAGATCGTCCAGCCGTAGCGCCGCCGCCGTGCTTTCCCGCTCCGTGGACGACGGGCGGACGCGACGCTCGCCACTCAGCGCCGCAGTTCGTCGAGGATGTGCAGGATGGCTTCGGCGGTGTAGGGCTTCGCCAGGAATTGTTT
>JBGSYE010000280.1:0-3360 GCA_041751075.1 Chthoniobacteraceae bacterium | reverse complement strand
GTGATTTGCGGCCTCTCGGGACCGTCGAAGGCGATGACGCGGGCCCACTCCACGTGGGCGACATCGAGCGCGAGCGCGGTGTGCGGCGCGGTGAGTGCCGGGTGCGCTTCGAGGAAAGAGAGGAGGTGCTGGCCGAGATTGCGCAGCGTCCACGACGATGAAGGAAACGCGGTGAGATAACTCTCCGCGAGCCGGGCGAACTTTTTTTGTCCGAGCACTGCGCGCAGCCCGCGGAAGTCTTCCTCGAAAGTGCCGAGCAGCCGCCACCAGTATTGTTGATTGTAGATCTGCAACCGCTCAAAGGACGTGAGCCGGTCATTCGCTTTGATGAACCCCGCCGCGACATCCGTGGACGCCGGGTCCATCGCATCGTCGGTGACGAGCGGACGTATCAGCGCCCCCGCGATCGCGCGTTGCAGCGTTCGCAGCGAAGTTGTGTGACCGTCGCCGATCCTGCGGGCGGAGGCAGTGGGGAGCTTTGGCACAGGGGAGAAAAGTCCGCGAGAGGCGTCACGCGGCCATCGCCCTCTGCGGGAGGAAGCGTTCCGCCTTCAGCGCCTCGCGATGCACTTCCTCGAAGCTCGGAATCCGGTCGTCCCATTCGAGCAGCGTGGCCGTGCGGCCACAGCGCTGGATCGCTCGCTCGTAGAGCCGCCACACCGGATCGAGCACCGGATGATCGTGCGTATCGAGCAGATACTTCTCAAACTTCGTATGCCCGGCGATGTGGATCTGCGCGACTCGGCCGGCGGGCACCGCGTCGAGATAGACCCGCGGATCGAAGCCGTGATTTTTCGACGAGACGTAGATGTTATTCACGTCGAGCAGGATTCCGCAGTCCGCACGTTCGACGACTTCGCAGAGGAATTCCCACTCGCTCATCTCGCTCGCGTGAAACTCCAGGTAGCTGCTCACGTTTTCCACCGCCACGGGCACTCCGACGGTGTCCTGCACTTCGCGGATGTTGCGCGCGGTCCATTCGACGGCCTCCCAGGTGTAGGGCATCGGCAGCAGGTCGTGCGTGTAGCGTCCGTCCACGCTGCCCCAGCAGAGATGATCGGAAAGCCACGGCGTGCCCGTGCGCTTCGCGAGATTTTTCAGGCGGCGCAGATGATCGCGATTCGGCCGCGCGGCATTGCCGAAGTACATCGAGACGCCATGCTGCACCACGCGGTATTGATCGAGGATGCGCTCGAGGACGTGGAGCGGACGCCCGCCATCGACCATGTAATTTTCCGAGATGATCTCGAACCAATCGACCGCCGGCTTCCGCTCGAGGATGTGCGCGTAGTGCGGGATGCGCAGCCCGATGCCGATGCCGAATTCGGTGCAGGCATTGAAGCGGGAGGAAGGCATGGTGGGTAAGCTCGAAGCTCGAAGTCTGAAGGTCGAAACAAATTCAAAAGCTCAGCAATGCGGAAAACGAGACATGCGCGCGGCCAGTGCTTTTTTCCGACTCCCAAAAAATTTCTGCTGCTTGTTTCGAGCTTCGAGCTTCGAGTGTCGGGCTTTCCTGAGCGGGCTCCGGCGGATGGGACGCCGGAGCCCGACGGGGTCTGCGGTCGCTTAAAGCGAGGGATGCACAGGCTTGCCGTCCTTCACGGCGCAGCCGCCCTTGCCTTTGCAGGAGTTCTTGCCGGCGCAGCCATTGTCGCCGCTCTTGCAGCCGCCTTTGCCCTTGCAGGAGTTCTTGCCTTTGCAGTCGTGGGTTTCGCCCTTCTTTTCGTCGGCGAGGACGCCGGCGGAGGCCGAGGCGGTGTCGAGCTGCGCGGATTGCGCGGCGCTGAGCTGGGAGACGAGGCCGCCGGAGAGGAGGCCGGCCACGGCCGCGCCAGCGAGGAGGGTCTTGGTGTGTTTGGTGTAGTTCATGGGTTCGATGCGTTCTGTTTTGTTGCTTTGTTTTCCGCCCGCTCGCGCGGCCAGGAATCTGGCGCGTGACGGGCAAAAGTGGTGAAGGAGGAATCGCGTGGGCTGCGAGGGGTGGACGCCCGGCGCCGCCGTTTATTCCGAAGACCTTCTCCCGATCCGGTCGAGTTCCGCCAGAAACGCGCCGACCGTGAGCGCGTCGGTCACCACGGGCTGCTCCTCGCCGGGCCGATAGAGGACGTAGAGCGGAACGCCGACCCGGCCAAAGCGCTTCAGCGCGCGACCGATCGCGGCATCGCCATTCGACCAGTCGGCCTTGAAGGCGGTGACTTCCTTTTCGCGGAGCTTCGCGATCACGGCGTCATTCTGGAGCACGGCGCGCTCATAGACTTTGCAGTTCAGGCACCAGCTCGCGGTGAAGTCCACGAAGACAGCCTGGCCGGCGGCGCGCGCGGCCGCCACTGCTTCATCGGAAAACGGACGCCACGCGATGCCCGCGGGATCTTCAGCCGAGAGCGCGGTCGCTGTCGGCGCGGCCGCGAGTTTCGCGTGGAGGACTCCGTAGTAGCCGCCGACTGCGAGCACGATCGCGGTGAGCCAGGAGAGCTTCGAGCCATGCCACGCGCCGAGCAGCCAGCTCGCGATGCCGAGCACAAAGAGAAACCAGCTCATCGCGGCCGCCGTCCCCGCGCCGCGGGTATCGCCGAGCACGCCGAGCAGCCACACCGCGACGGCCATCATCACGAAGCCCATGATCTGCCGCGCGCGTTCCATCCACGGGCCAGGCTTGGGGACGTAGCGCAGCCACGCGGGCCGCGCGGTGAGGAGGAAATAGGGAAGGCTCATCCCGGCGGCGATCGCGAGGAAAAGCAGGATGATGACGAGCGTCGATTGCGTGACCGCGAAGCCGAGGCTGGTGCTGAGAAAAGGCGCGGTGCAGGAGGTGCCGAGCAGCGTCGTGAAAAGCCCATGCAGGAAAGCGCCGCCATAACCTTCCTTGCGGGAGAGTTCGCTCATCTTCGAGGCTGCGCCGCCGCTGAGCGCGATCTCGAAGACCCCGAGCAGATTCAGCGCAAAGACGAAGACGAGTGCGATCAAGGCCGCGAGCAGGAAGGGATTCTGAAATTGGTAGCCCCAGTTGAAGGCGCCGCGCAGCTTCACCACCGCCGCCGCGAGGAGCATGAAGAACGCAAAGACGCCCGCGGTGAAGGCGAGCCCGAGCTTGAAGACCCGCCCCGGCTCCTGCCCAGCCTGCCCGACGAAGCCAAAGATTTTCAACGCGATGACCGGCAGCACGCACGGCATTACGTTCATGATGAGGCCGCCGAGAAAGGCGAGGAGGAGCTTGGGCAGCAGGCCGCCGCCGGAGGGCGGAGGCGTCTCGCCGGCGCCCGCAGGCGCGCTCAGTCCGGCAAGTTTTGCGGCGGCGCCTTCCACGAGCCAGCCTTCGCGGCTGCCCTCTGGCGTCGTCACTGCGACCACGCCGCGCCAGGG
>JBGSYE010000279.1:0-7109 GCA_041751075.1 Chthoniobacteraceae bacterium | reverse complement strand
CGCGGTCTTGCCATTGCGCGAGTGGCCGACGACGGCGACTCGGCGCGCGTCGATCTCGGGGTCCGTCGCGAGGTAGTCCATCATGCGGGAAAAACCCCACGCCCAGGCCATGATCGTCGCGGTGTCCGCCGGGCCGCGCTTTTCGCCGGCGGAAGATTTCCGAAGCCGCGCGAGCACTGCCTCGGCGAGCGCCGCGTCGTCGGGCACGATGTCGCCATGGTAGAAAGTGGCGAGGGCGTAACCGCGGTCGATGGTTTGCTCGACGGCCCAAGTGTCCGTCTGCGCGCCGCGCGCGGCGTCGGTGGCGCGATGCTCGACGACACCGGGATAGCGGGAGGGCATCCAGCCTTGCGCGAGCTGGATCTTCGGATCGTCGAGCACGGCGTGATTGCCGGCAAAGTTGATGCCGAGGAAACACGCCGCGGGTTTTGTGCGCTCGTTCGGGAGGAAGATGAGCAGATGCACCGGCGCATCGAGCCCGCAGCTCACGAGCACTTCGCGCAGCGTCGCTTTGCCACCGAGCGCACTACGGTCCTCGCGCAGGACTTTGCCCGTCACTTCACCTGCTGGAGGCTGCGCCCCGTACATGTAGTGCTGGAAAAGCGCGCGCAGTTCCGGAGCGCGGCGCGTCTTCCACTCCCCGGCAGTGGCAATGCGCGCGCCGTCCTGCATCGTGAGTGGATCGGGCGGCGTCGCGCTCGACGGCAGCGTCTCTGGCGAGGGAAATTCGGCGGCGAGCGACATGGCGGAGAGGAGGGAGAGGGCGATGGGGAGTTTCATGCGCGGCGAAGAGTAGGTGGCGACATGGGAAAACTCGAAGCTCGAAACGCGAAACAGGTCCAAAAAGGGAGATCGAGTGAAACGGCGCGCGTGGCGCGATGCGATCCGTATTTCCGATTCACAAAGTCTGCTTCCCGTTTGTTTCGAGCTTCGAGCTTCGAACTTCTCCCCCGCATCGGCATGGGCGTGAAGAAAATGGCGCTCCGCCCGTCTGCCACCCGAACCGCACTTGACCCCGAACCACCCCGCGCCTCTCATCGTCACCATGAACCTCCGCACCTTCCTCCTCCCGCTCCTCGCGCTGCTCGCCACGGCGACCGCGGGACACGCCCAGCTCGAAATCGAGAAAGCCAAATGGGGCCTCGGCGACAAGGACGTGCGCGACGTGCGCGAGATCATCCGCGCCTACGTGCGGCACAATCGGCTCTCCTTCCGCGTCACGCCCGAGTCGATGGGCGGCGACATGAATCCGAAGAAACCCGACGTCCTGGAAATCGAGTACCGCGTGGGTGGCCGGAAGTACAAGGACAAGGTCGAGGAGGGCGACACGTTCACCTTCCAGGGCGTGTCCGGCATCCAGCCGAGCCGGCCGTATCTCGGCTTCATCCCGCAGGCTGCCCCGAGCGCCGCCGATGTCCGCATCGTGAATCAATCCCAGGGCACCCTGCTGGTCTATGCGGTGGACCGTTTTGGCCGCTGGATGTGGCAGGGGGAAGTGGGGAGCGGACGAGTCTTCAAAGACACCGGCGCCGTCGGGCAGCAGTGGAAAGTGACCGACCGCGTGAATCAGGAGATCAAAAGCTTCACCCTGCGCTCCGGCGGCAGCACCGTGACGCTCGGTGAGCCGGCAGGGCCGGCGCGGGTGCGCTTTGAGAACAACTACCCCTACCTGCTCTACGTCTATAAGCTCGATCGCTGGCGGAATTGGGAATGGGTCGCGCGCCTCGATCCCGGCTCCGCCTTCTCCGTGAACGGCATCCACGGCGAGACGTGGATCGTGATTGATCGGCACGGGCGCACCGTCCGCCAGTTCGACGTCAGCCCTTCGACGTGCCACCATCGTTTCGGCTCATGAACGTCCCCGGACTCCGCAGCCCGCACGACAAGGTCGGCGGCATCGCTTACTTCGGGCGCATGCTCGACAAGATCCGGCTCAATGCCGCGGGAAATCTGCCTGCCGATTACCAGCCGAATCTCGGCGGCGGCTTCGACGAGCGGGCCGTGAACTTCCTCTGGATCGAATACCCGGCGCTCGTCGAGCGCGTGAAGGAAGGCGGCGCGGACGACGATGTCCTCGAATGGTGCTGCCAGCGGGGCCGCAAGCCGAGCGACGAGGAAATCGAGATCTGGAATGACTTCATGCGCAAGCGCGGCTGGAACGACGAGATCTCGTCGCGCCTGGAGCAGCGGAAAGCGGAGGGCGGATCCAGCGACCGCGACGACATCCAGACGATGTTCGACTACATCGACCTCGACGAAGGACGGGACCCGCGCAGGGCGAAGTAAATGGTGAATGATGCGCGGTGAATGGGACGGCAACGCGCGCCGGTACTGACGAAGACTGGTCGGCGATTCTCGCAGAACCCGCGGACTGACCGACTGCCCCGGCTGCAGCCATAGCACGAGAAGACGTGGCCCGGTTCACGCCGTCCCCGTGATCCGCACCTCCAGCTCGATCGCCTGAAACTCGAGCTGCGCGCGCACCGCAGCCAGCAAATCCACCGCCTCGGCACTCGGCGGGTGCGTCGTGTCGAGGATGAGCCGCAACGGCCTCCCGACCAGCGCCGGCTCCGTCTCCGCCATCTCGCCATCAAGCGCGAAGGATACGTAGGCGTTCAGCTTCTCCTGCAATTGGAAGAGCTGCTCCTCGCCGCCACTCCAGGGCCGCCGCTCGACCATCACCAGCCACACCTCGCCGCTCGCCGCGTTGTGGAGCATCGTATCGATCACACCGGCGTGTTCGATCCCGCGGGCGCGAGGGGCTGGGGAATTGGGGTCGGAATTCATCGCGGTGAGCGCCAGCGTGCGCGAGCGATGTTGCCTGCGCACGGATAAATTGGCGAAGGCACCGAGGAGGGAAAACCCGCTTGCCCGGAAATCGGAATCTGCGATAGCTTCCGGCTCCTTTCCGAGAGGCCAGTGTAGCTCAGGGGTAGAGCAGCTGTTTCGTAAACAGCAGGTCACGGGTTCGAATCCCGTCACTGGCTCCATTTTCAAAGTACTCAATATGAGCATTTCGCAAGAGAGTTGAAGACGGTTTTTGAATCGGAGGATTCGGCAAAAAGTTCCTTCGGATACTTTCGCGGTACCAAGTGAAACATACAACCCCCCACGGGGCGTGAGCCGGAAGAGTAAGTATCACGGGCGGATTCGCCCGGGGGCAAGGAGCGCACTGCGGAGGCCGCCATCAATTGCTGATGCCACTTGGACGAGCTGCGGAGCAAATACGAGCAAGCCGCGCTCTTGCACGATCCCCTGGCCGAGTTGCTGCCCTATCGCCCGGATGCGCGGGGTGCCGAAGAGGTCGAGAAAGAGGGATTGGGTGAGGGAGTCGAGAGGGGCGAGGGCGGCGGCGAATGCAGTGCAACGGGAGTGGGTTCTTGCGCATCAGCGGCCATCGCGGCGCTGGCGCACCCGTGGCTGCGGTGAGGTGAGCTTTCTCATTTGGAGTGCGCGCGATTCATCGTCGCTTTCCGATTGGCGGCGGAGCCGGTGGCGGGCACGCGCTCCGCGCGGAAGGAAAGAGGCGATGAATCGCGCGCACTCCACAATTGCCGTCGCGCCGTTCACTCGCTCACGATTCCCCGTGCCGAAAAAGTTTCCCTACTTCGCCCAGCTCGACGCGATGGATTGCGGGCCGGCGTCGCTGCGGATGATCTGCGCGCACTTCGGGCGCGACCTGCCGCAGGCGCGGGTGCGCGATCTCTGCCAGATCGGACGCGGCGGGGTGAACTTTCTCGGCATCGCCGAGGCGGCGGAAAAGCTCGGGCTGCGTTCGCTGCCGGTGCGGCTCGCCTTTAAGCGCCTGAAAGAAGAGGCGCCGCTGCCGTGCATCGCGCACTGGCAGGGCGATCACTTCGTGGTGGTGTACGAGATCACCGCGCGCAAAGTCCGCGTGGCCGATCCGGCGCACGGGCTCATCGACTACACGCACGAGGAATTCATCCGCGCCAGCGCGCCGCCGGACACGCCGATCTCCGAGGTCGCGCCGGGTCTGTACTTATTGGTCGAGCCCACGCCGGCCTTCGACGAGCAGCCCGCGTCGGGCGGCGCGGACGGCGAGCCGCAAAAGCGCGGGCTCGCCTTTTTCCTCAGCTACCTGCGCCCGCATCGACGGCTGCTCGTGCAGGTGCTGCTCGGCATGTGCGTCGGGCTGGGCATCGAGCTGATCCTGCCCTTCCTCGCGCAGGCGGTGGTGGATCACGGCATCGGGCATCTCGATGTCGGTTTCATTTACCTCATCCTCGGCGCGCAACTCGTCCTCTCGCTCAGCCAGACCGGCGCGGACATGATCCGCTCGTGGCTGCTGCTGCACGTCGGCTCGCGCGTGAGCATCGCGATGATCGCCGACTTCCTCGGCAAGCTCCTGCGCCTGCCGCTTCCATTTTTCGACAGCCGCACCGCGGGCGACATCATGCAGCGCATCGGCGATCACCGGCGGGTGAAGAGCTTCCTGATGTCCTCCTCGCTGGACATCCTTTTTTCGCTGCTCACCTTCGTCGTCTTCGGCGCGGTGCTCGCGCTTTATAGCTGGAAAATTCTCGCCGTCTTCGCGGTCCTCACGGCGCTCTCGGTCGGCTGGCTCGCGCTCTTTTTGAAGCGGCGGCGGATGCTCGACTACAAACGCTTCAGCCTCGAAGCGAAGGAGCGCGACACGCTTTTCGAGATCATCCACGCCATGCCCGAGATCAAGATCCAGGGCATCCAGCGCGACAAACGCTGGGACTGGGAGGAGCTCGCCGTGCGCACCGCGCGCTTCGAAGCGCAGAGCCTCGCGCTCCGGCAAATGCAGCGCGTCGGCGTCTTCTTCCTCTCGAATCTCCGCAACATCCTCATCTCGTTCCTCGCTGCGCGCGCGGTGATCCAGGGCGAGATGACCCTCGGCATGATGCTCGCCTCCCAATACATCGTCGGCCAGCTCAACTCCCCGATCGGCCGCTTGGTGGACTTCCTCTACAGCGCACAGGACGCCCGCCTGAGCCTCGAGCGCATGGAGGAAATCTACGGCCATCGCGACGAAGACGAACTCGCCATCGCCGCCGCGATGACGACCACCGCGATCCCGACGGGCCAGCCGCTCGTCCTGCGCGGCGTCACCTTCCGCTACCCCGGCGCCGGTCAGGAGGACGTGCTCCGCGGCATCGACCTCACCATCCCGTGTGGAAAAGTGACCGCCATCGTCGGCGCGAGCGGCAGCGGCAAGACCACGCTGCTCAAGCTCCTGCTCGGCCTCTACCCGCCCGGCGCGGGCGAGATCTGCGTCGGCCACATCCCGCTCCCCGCGCTCGACGGCCACGCCTGGCGGAAACGCTGCGGTGTGGTCATGCAGGACGGCCACGTCTTCTCCGGCTCCATCGCGCGGAATATCGCGCCCGGCAGCCAGCCCATCGAACCGCTCCGGCTCAACTCCGCCGTGCGCCTCGCCAATCTCCACGAGTACATCCGCGACCTGCCCAACGGCATGAACACCCTGGTCGGCAGCGAAGGCCAGGGCCTCTCCGGCGGACAAAAGCAACGCCTCCTGCTCGCGCGCGCCATCTATCGCGACCCCGACTTTCTCTTCCTCGACGAAGCCACCAGCGCCCTCGACGCGAACAACGAACGCGCCGTGCTCGACAACCTCCGCGAGTTCGCGACCGGCCGCACCGTCGTCGTCATCGCGCACCGCCTGAGCACCGTGCGCGACGCCGACCAGATCGTCGTCCTCGACAAAGGCCGAATCGCCGAAGTCGGCGACCATGGCGGCCTCGTCGCCCTCGCCGGCATCTACTACCAGCTCGTCCGCAACCAGCTCGACCTCGAAGCCACCGCCGCGCTGCCGGAGAAGTAGGCGCGGGCCAGAGCGCTGCAACGCCGGCGCGGCGGATCTCGCAGCCCGGAGTATCGAGGTCAAACGCAGCGTTCCCAGGAAGACGGCAAAATCTTCCTACAACCAGCCGCCGAGGCACGCGCGAAACGCCTCCTGCAAACCAGTAACACACAAGCTCGAACAAAAACCAGAATCCATGAAACCACGTCATCAAAAAATCCTCTGCCTGCTTTCCGCGACGGCGCTGCTCTCGATGGGCAGTCTCGCCCTGGCACAAACCACGGTGAAGGAAACCACGGTCACGAACACCCGGGGCACGATCAGCGAATTCGGCCCACAAACCATCGTCATCCGAAGTGAGAAGGCGCCGGAACCGATTCGATATAACTACACCAAGACGACGACCTACGTCGATGAGGCCGGCACACCGGTCTCCATCGAGACGGTAAAATCCGGTCTGCCAGTGACCGTCTATTACACCAGGGCGGGCGACGGTATGGTGGCCTCGAAGGTGATCGTCCATAAGGCCGCGCCCGCCGGAACCGTCGAAAAGAAGACCACGACCACGACCACGACGAAGAAGAAGGATGACGATTAGCCCCCGCATCCCACCGCCAAACTTATGAAGATCCTCACACTCATGCTGGCCAGCCTCTTCGTCCTCGTAATGCTCCCAGGCTGCGAGACGGACGAAGTCGTTACTACCACGACCACCACCGAAGAGACGGCGGTGCATCCCGCTCCTGGGGCGGTGTCTGAGACCACCACGGTCCGTAGATACTGATCTTTACCGCAGACTCCTGTCCGTCGTCGCGCAGCGCTGACTTGGCGTCACTCGTGGCGGCGGGCAAGGGTTCACGGGGGACTGCCGGGCGGCTTTCCCGGGCGGAAAGATGCTCCGGAGGATGCCTCGCCCGGTCTCGGACTGTAGGAAGGTCGGCGGAGAACGCGGCGTGGCAACGCTGCCCGCGAATGACCGGGGAAGGAAACGGCGTCCGCGGGTTTCGCGCGCACATCTGGCGCTTCCCTGGCGACGGACACCCACACCGGTCGTTCGCCCTTTGCTATGCGGCGCACGTCGCACGGAATGAAGGATTCTTTGCGGAGGAGGGTTCAAATGGCTCGCCGCAATTCGAAACACCGCCGCAAGCTCCTGCTCGAGACTTCCGAAGACCGCGTCCTTCGCCGCGCCATGCCAGCGGCGGGCGCGCCGGATGGACCCGGCGGCTTCACTCTGCTCGAGACCGCCGTCGCTCTCGCCATCGTCGCGATCGGCTTCCTGGGTTCGCTGGCGGCGGTC
>JBGSYE010000278.1:0-2939 GCA_041751075.1 Chthoniobacteraceae bacterium | reverse complement strand
CCGGCGACACCGAAACCTTCCACTCCCAAACCCGCCACTCCGCGGCCCGTCACACCGAAGCCCGAGCCCGAGATGACGCCCAAGCCGCGGCCCAAATCTTCGCCCGAACCGACCCCGCGCCCGCGCCTTCCGGTCACGCCGCGTCCCGCCACGCCGAAGCCAGCGGCGAAGAAGCCAGTGCCCTCCGCGCCGATCACGATCGAGAAGGAAGGCTCACGCGAACTGGAACCCGCGACGGACACCGGGGGCGGCGGGTGGTTCGGCTTTCGCCGCTACAAATATCTGACGCGCACCAACCGGGCGGAAATCGACAAGGCGCCGGTGGTGAAGCGCCGCTGGCGCTACATCGTCGTCCACAACAGCGGCACGCGGCAGGGCAATGCCAAAGCCTTCGACTACTACCACCGCAAGGTCCGCAAAATGCCCAACGGGATGGCCTATCAATTTGTGATCGGCAATGGCACCTCGAGTGGAGATGGGGCGATCGAGATCGGCACTCGCTGGCGTCGGCAGATCAATGGAGGGCACGTCCACAGCGATTACCTGAACCACATCTCGCTCGGCATCTGCCTGGTCGGCGACTTCAACCGCGACAAGCCCACCAAAAAACAGCTCGAGTCGCTCGATGAGCTCATCCGCTACCTCCGCGGCCGCGTAGGAAAGACCGACGGCAAAGTCGCCGTCGTCCGCGCGCACCGGCAGATCAATCCGCCCCGCTGGCCAACGGACTGCCCCGGCAATCGCTTCCCGTATAGCTGGCTCCGCAAGACGTATGACTGACGTAGCGCGAACATGCCTCCCAGGCTGCTCGCTACTCCGGCTGCCGGGGCGCGAGATAGCGAATGGCCTCAAAGGCACCGTCGCTCCACAGCTCCTGACATGACCATCGGCCTCACTGGCGCGAGCGGCTTCCTCGGCCGCGGCTTGATCGACGCAGCATTGCGCCGCGGGCATGAGATCGTGGCCTTCACCCGCTCTCCGGAACGCGCGATCCCCGGCTGCGAGATGCGCCTCTTCACGCTCGATGCGCCGCCGGATTTGCACGGCTGTGAAGCCGTCGTCCATCTCGCGGGAGAGTCGGTGGTGGGCCTGTGGACGGCGGCGAAGAAGAAGCGCATCGTCGAGAGCCGCGTGCTCGGGACGCGGCGCGTGGTCGAGGCCATCGCCGCGATGCCGGAGAAGCCCGAGGTGCTGGTCAGCGGATCGGCGATCGGCTTCTACGGCGATCGCGGCGAGGAGGAACTCACCGAGGCTTCGCCTGCCGGGAGCGGCTTCCTCGCGGAGACCTCGCAGGCGTGGGAAGCGGAGGCGCGCAAAGCCGGCGGTGTGCGCACGGTGCTGATCCGCACGTCCATCGTCCTCGGCAAAGGTGGAGCGCTCAAGGCGATGACTCCGATCTTTCGCCTCGGCCTCGGCGGCCCGCTCGGCAGCGGGCGGCAATGGATGTCGTGGATTCACATCGACGACTGGGTGACGCTTGCCCTCTTCGCAGTCGAGAATCTCGACGTGTCCGGCCCACTCAACGCCTCCGCCCCGTGGCCAGTTCGCAACGCCGACTTCACGAAGACGCTGGCCTCCACGCTGCATCGTCCGGCTTTCTTCCGGGCGCCCGCCTTTGCCCTGCGCGCCGTGCTCGGCGAGTTTTCCGCCGAGTTGCTCGACAGCAAACGCGTCCTCCCCGCCGCGGCGACGGAGCTCGGCTTCGGCTTCCGCTTTCCGGAGTTGCCCGCGGCGCTGAAGGACACACTAGGCTGAAAAAAAGCTGTAACGCCCCCCTTTTCCCGCCATGCCCGCCCCGCAAAACATCATCGCGATCGTCTATGACTACGATCAGACGCTCTCGCCGAACTATATGCAGGACGAGGTGCTGTTTCCGAAGTTCGGCATCGACGCGAAAAAATTCTGGGGGCGCTGCCACGCGCTGGTGAAGGACGAGGGCTACGACAACGAACTCGCCTACATGAAGGCGCTGCTCGATTACCTCGACTTTGACCGGCCCACGAATGCCGAGCTGCGCAGCCTCGGCGAGCGGCTGAATTTTTTTCCCGGCCTGCCGGAGATGTTTGATGAATTCAAGTCCACGCTGCTCAACACACAGCACGAGGCGCATGGCATTCGCGTCGAGCATTACATCATCTCCAGTGGGCTGAAGGCGCTCATCGAAGGCTCGCGACTCGCGCCGTATGTGAAGGCGATTTTCGGCTGCGAATTTGCCGCGGATCGCGAGGATCGCATCACCTTCCCGCGCCGCGTGATCTCGTACACGCAGAAGACGCAGTTCCTCTTCCGCATCAACAAGGGGATGCTCGAATACTCGCAGGACGTGAACGACCACATGCCGTCCGACCTCAGGCCCGTGCCCTTTGAGCACATGGTCTATGTGGGAGACGGGCCGACGGATGTGCCGTGCTTCACCGTGGTGCGGCAGCACGGCGGGCATGCCATCGCGGTGTACAATCCGGACGACCCCTCACGCTCCTCCTTCAAGAAGTGCTACCAGCTTTCCACCCATGCCGATCGCGTGCGGCACATCGCGCCGGCGGATTACCGCGCGGGCTCGCATCTGCGCTGCCTGCTCGAACAAATGGTCGAGGACGTGGCCACACGCATCATCGACCGCCGGGCGCGCGACGTGGAGGCGGGGACGGTGCGGGCGCCGAAGCACGAGGACTGAGGCGGAAGTTCCAAAATCCATGAACCAAACTCCAAGCCGCAACTCCACGTTCGGCGCTCTTCCTTGAATCTTGAAATCTGGTTCTTGGTCCTTACTTGGAATTTGGTTCCTGGATTTTGGAATTTTCCGCCTCCCGCAGCACCATCGCGAGAACCAGGATCGCCGCGGGCGCGATCTGGAGCACGAGCCGGTCGATGGATGTCTCGACGTGCATCTCGTAGGGCTGTAGCGCGGTGAAAACGTAGGGCACCAGATACACGCCGAG
>JBGSYE010000277.1:0-5187 GCA_041751075.1 Chthoniobacteraceae bacterium | reverse complement strand
CGTTTCGCTGCGAGCGTCGCGCAATGCGAACAGCCCTTGGCGGGAGGGCCGTCCTCTCAAGGCAGCGGTTGGATCAGCAGATGCGCGGGAGCTGCTCGCCGGAGAGGACGTCCACGATGCGGGTGCCGCCGACGCGGGTTTTCATCAGGACGACGCCGGGCGGGTCGGCGGTGACTTCGCCGATGATCGCGGCGTCTGCGCCGAGCGGGTGGGCACGCATGGCGGCGAGCACTCGTGAGGCGTCGGCCGCGGGGACGATCGCGAGGAGCTTGCCTTCGTTGGCGACGTAGAGGGGATCGAGGCCGAGGATTTCGCACGCGCCTTTCACAGCCTCGTCGATCGGGATGTGCGCCTCGTCGAGATGCATGCCGACGCCCGCGCTCTGCGCGATCTCGGTGAGCGCGCTGGTGACGCCGCCTCGCGTGGGGTCGCGGAGAACGTGGACGTCCGGACACGCGGCGAGGACCGCTTCGACGAGTCCGTTCAGCGGCGCGCTGTCACTCGCGATCTCGGTTTCAAACTCCAGGCCCTCGCGCACGGACATGATGGCGATGCCGTGGACGGCGACGGTGCCGCTGAGGAGGATCGCGTCGCCGGGCCGGGCGCGGGTCGGCGCGATGTTCACGCCGTCCGGGACGATGCCGACACCGGAGGTGTTGATGAAAATGCGATCGGCCTTGCCGCGATCGACGACTTTGGTGTCGCCGGTCACGAGCTGGACGCCAGCGGCGGCGGCAGCCGCGCGCATGGATTGCACGATGCGCCAGAAGTCCTCCATCGGCAGACCTTCCTCCAAAATGAATCCGGCGGAGAGATAGAGCGGACGTGCGCCGCACATCGCGAGATCATTGACGGTGCCGTGAACCGCGAGGCTGCCGATGTCGCCGCCGGGAAAAAAGATCGGGTTCACGACATAGGAGTCGGTGCTGAACGCGACCCGCGCGCCACCGATGGGGAAGATCGCGCCGTCATGCTGCGGTGCGAGCAGCGCGTTGTGAAACTGCGGGAAGACGATGCGCTGGAGCAACTGCTGGCTGAGCCGTCCCCCGCTCCCGTGCGCGAGGACGATCTCCTTGTAATCCGAGATCGGCACCGGGCATGAGCCGAGCAGCGCGGCGGCGTCGCCGTTGGAGCCGGCGGTCGTCGCGGCGTTCATGCGGCGGCCGGTTCCGCCGGTTGTTTTTTCTGCGGCAAATGCCGGCCGTAGGCGTGGTAAGCCGCGCACGCCCCTTCGGCGGAAACCATCGTCGCGCCGAGCGGATGTTCGGGCGTGCATTGTTTTCCGAAGGCGGGGCAGTCGTGCGGCTTCTTCACGCCTTGCAGCACGAGTCCGCTGATGCAGACGGCTGGCTCCGCGGTGTCGATCGACTGCACCTCGAAGATGCGCTCGGCATCGTGGTCGCGAAATTCTCCGCGCAGCCGGTAGCCGCTCATCGGGATCGAGCCGACGCCACGCCATTTGCGGTCGCACGTCTCGAAGACTTTGCTCACCAGATCGCGCGCGACCGGGTTGCCCTCGCGCTTTACCACGCGCGGATATTGGTTCTCGACCGTGGCGGTGCCAGCCTCGAGCTGGCGCAGCGCCAGGAGTGTCCCTTCGAGGATGTCGATCGGCTCGAAGCCGCTGACGACGATGGGCACATGATACTTTGCCGCGAGCGGCTCGTATTCCTCGTAACCCATGACGGTGCAGACGTGGCCCGGCCCGAGGAATCCTTGCACACGATTGAGCGGCGATTCGAGGATCGCGGAAATCGCCGGCGGGACGAGGACGTGCGAGACGAGGACGGAAAAATTTGCGAGGCGCTGCTGCGCGGCTTGAAAAACCGACATCGCATTGGCGGGCGCGGTCGTCTCGAAGCCGATGGCGAAGAAGACGACCTGCTTGTTCGGATTCGCGCGCGCGATTTTCAGGCAGTCGATCGGGGAATAAACGACGCGGATATCCGCGCCGCGCGATTTCAGGATGAGCAGATCGTCGTGCGAGCCGGGCACGCGCAGCATGTCGCCGAAGGAGCAGAAGATCACGTCGGGCCGCTGGGCGATGGCGTGCGCCTTGTCGATCATCTCCAGCGAGGTCACGCAGACCGGACAGCCGGGGCCGTGGACGAGTTCGACCTCATCGGGCAGCAGACGATCGATCCCGTACTTGATGATGGAGTGCGTCTGCCCGCCGCACACTTCCATGAGCACCCACGGCTTCGTCACGGTGCGGCGGATTTCCGCGACGATTCTCTGCGCGACTTCTTCCTTACGATATTCGTCGAGATACTTCATGGCGTGCGTGGGGTGGAGATTTCCGCGTCAGCCCACGGCGGCGGCTCCTCGATCTCGGGAGTTTCGAGTTCGCCGAGCTGTTTCATATCTTCGAGTGCCTGGTAAGTCCGCAGCGCTTCGGCTTCATCGACTTTGCCAAGCGCAAAGCCGACATGCACGAGCACGTAATCGCCGGGCGCCACCTCGGGCGTATATTGCAGGCAGACTTGTTTGACGATGCCGCCGAAGTTCGCGCGACCCATGCGCATGCCGAATGGGTCGTCGGCGATGTCGATGACTTTACCGGGAATGGCGAGGCACATGGCGGAGTGGTGATTAGTGATTGGTGAACGGGGATGGGTGCGAGTCGTCCGCGGCCGGCGCGACCTTGCTGATGGCCGCGGCAGCCGCGATGACCTGGCCGAGCGCGATGCCACCGTCGTTCGGCGGCACGCGCTGATGCCAGTATGGGCGGAAGCCTTCCGCGCTGAGCCGGTCGATGCAGCGCTCGGTGAGATACCGGTTTTGGAAGCAGCCGCCGGTGAGCACGACCTTTGCCTCGCCGACCTCGCGTGCGACGGCGACGACCATCTCGGCGAGCGTGTTGTGGAATCTGGCGGCGATCGCACCGGCGG
Organism: Chthoniobacteraceae bacterium; assembly: GCA_041751075.1. GTDB lineage: Bacteria > Verrucomicrobiota > Verrucomicrobiia > Chthoniobacterales > Chthoniobacteraceae > JANNXQ01. The sequence goes on along the minus strand of JBGSYE010000277.1, from coordinate 2,296 downwards.
GTTCACCGCACTGAAGGTTGCTCACGATCTGCTCGATCGCTGGCTGCCAATCGACCACGCGCGGCGCTTCGTTGCGCAGGTCGAATGGGTAGGTGCCATCGATACCGGGCTGAATCGCGAACTCGAGTTCCATCGCCGCCTGGCTCTCGAAGCTGAGGCGCTGTCGCAATCCCACGAGCGAGGCGACGGCATCGAAGAGCCGGCCCGCGCTCGAGGTGAGCGGCGCGTGGACTCCCTTTGCGAGCATCTGCGCGATCAATGCGCGGTCGCTTTCGGCGAGAGCACGCACCGGCGCCAGTTCGGTGCGCCGCATCGCGGCTGCGCCCCACATTTCAAACAACAGCCCGACCGCGGTCCGGCATGGTTGCTTGATCGCCGCCTCGCCGCCGGGCAGACGGAATGTGCGGAGATGCGCGACGCGCTCAAACGACGCGAGGTCTTCGCCGGAACGGAGGAATTCGCCGCCCCACACCGTGCCATCGAGGCCGAGGCCGGTGCCATCCCACGAGATGCCGAGAACCGGCGGCTCCAGTTCGTTTTCCGCCATGCACGCAAGAACGTGCGCCCAATGGTGCTGCACGGAATGCCGCGATGCGCCGAGGGCCGCGGCGTATTGCGTGGAGAGGTATTCGGGATGCAGATCGCAGGCGACGGCTTCGGGCGTGGCATCGTAGAGACGTGGCAGGTCGGCGGCGACATCGCGAAACGCGCGGTGCGCCTGCGCCGATGCGAGGTCGCCGATGTGCTGGCTGATGAACACCTCCGTGCCGACGCTCAGCGCGACGCTGCTCTTCAAGTGCGCGCCGACGGCGAGCACCGTCGGCAGCGGAGCCTTCATGTGAATCGGCAGCGGGGCGTAGCCGCGCGCGCGCCGCAGCACCAGTTCACGACCGGCGACCACGCGCACGAGCGAGTCATCGACGTGGCGCACGATCGGCCGGTCATGCACGAGGAAGACGTCCGCGATGCCGCGCAGCCGCTCCAGCGCTTCGTGCTCGTCGGTGCAAATCGGTTCGTCGCTGAGATTGCCGCTCGTGGCGACGATGGGAAACCCAACCTCCGCCATGAGCAAGTGGTGCAGCGGCGTGCAGGGCAGCATCACGCCGAGCGAAGGATTGCCGGGAGCGATGGAGGGCGGAACATAGCCATCCTGCCTGTGCGGCAGGCGGGATTCCAACCTGCCGAGTTGGGATTCCGCAGGCAGGATGCATGCGGGCCGCACGGCGTCGAAGGCGGTGTTCCGCAGAAGCACGATCGGCGACTCCGGCGAGAGCAGCAGCCGCTCTTCGAGTTCCGAGACCTCGCAAGTTTCTCGCACGGCTTTGGGCGACGGGAACATGACCGCGAACGGCTTTTCCTCGCGGCGTTTGCGGGCACGCAGGCGGGTGACGGCTTCCGCGTTCCGTGCATCGACGAGGAGTTGGAATCCGCCGATTCCCTTCAGTGCCACGATCTTTCCCGAGCGGATGCACTCCGCGGCCTCGCGCAATGCGTCATCGTCCCTCGACTTGACCGCGCCGCGCTTGTCCCACAATTCGAGCTGCGGGCCGCAGACCGGACAAGCGGTGGGCTGCGCGTCGAAGCGGCGGTCGCGTGGATCGTGGTATTCGCGCGAGCACCCCGGGCACATCTCGAAGTTCTTCATCGAAGTATTCGCCCGGTCGTAGGGCAGTGCTTCGATGATCGAGAATCGCGGGCCGCAGTTCGTGCAGTTGGTGAATGGGTAGCGGTGGCGACAATTGGTCGGATCGAAGATTTCGCGCAAGCAATCCGCACAGGTCGCGATGTCTGGAAGGATGAGCGTGGTTTTCGCGCCGCGGTCATCGGCGGGGCGAATCTCGAAACCGTCGTAGCCCAGCGGATCGAGAAAGGAAAACTCGACGCTCTGGAGCACCGCGCGCGGCGGCTTGGACTTCTCGAATCGCAGCGTGAATTCATCGAGCGCGCCACGCTCTCCCTCGACCTCGATGAAAACGCCCTGCGACGAATTCCGCACCCAACCCGCGAGCCCCAATTCCGTGGCGAGGCGATAGACGAACGGCCGGAACCCGACGCCCTGCACCGCGCCGCGCACGACGCCTTTCAATCGGGCGTACAGCGGCGGCGTCCCGCCGCCGGTCGTTCCAGCGGCGTCGCGCCGCGCGGGCGATGAGACGTCGCAGGAACTATCTGCGACGAGGACTTCGCATCTACGCCGCGTGGCGGGTTCGCGCGAGACTTCGGTACCGGCGTTCATGGCCCGGTGAGGAAGAGCTTTTCCACAAAGCCGATCCGATAGACGAGGAACGCGCCGAAG
>JBGSYE010000276.1:0-4378 GCA_041751075.1 Chthoniobacteraceae bacterium | reverse complement strand
ATGCGCGGCGAGTGCTTCGCCCCAGGCGCGCCACTTCGGCTGCCTGGCGCCGCGCAGCATTTCCACAGCGCCGATCACCCCGGCGGCGATGAGCACCGCGAGCGGGATGGCGAGGCTGCCGAGAAAGCGATCCGCGTCGCGGAGCATCGGGCGGATCGGGTTCACGCTTTGAATGGCGCAGCTATAGCCGAGGAAAAGCACGACCACCCACGCCACGACGATGCGCCCATCAGTCTTCCCGGTGCTGCGGCACAGCCGCCATCCACCAAAGACCGCCGCGAGGGTGAAGGCCGTGGCGAGGCGGTTGCCCTTGGTGAGCGTATCCACAAAGCGAAAGGGCAGGGTGTAGAGCGGCACCGACTCGGTGCCCTTCTTCCCGCGCGCGCCGAGATTGGCGTGCAGGCTGTGCAGCCAGTCGCCGGTCATCTGCCGGTAGATCAGGCATTCGATCCCGACGAAAAGCGCGGCGAACCCTCCGCAAACCATCAGCCAGCCAAAGCGCCGCGGAAAGAAAAGCGCCGTGAGCACCGCGAGCAGCGGAATGATCAGCAACCCGGTAAAGCGATTTGCGTGAATGATCGCGATCAGCAGCCCGACCAGCCCACACCACGCGACGCGCGCACCAGTCTGCTCCGTTCGCATTGCCGCCAGCCACGCGCAGACGACGCCCGCGCCGAGCACTCCTTCGCTCAGGTCGGGCATCGGGCGGTAGATCGCAGAGTCGAGCAGCGGATGCAGGAGAAACCCGAGCGCTGCAATCCAGCCTGCACCCGTAGTGCCGACCACCCGGCGCGCGAGAAAGAACGCGAGCAGCGCGCCGGCGCTGAGGTAAAAAAGCGGCACGCCGAAAAAGGAAAACATCCCCGGCCCAGTCAGCGCTTGCAGCAGCCAGCTCATCCCCCACACCGGCCAGCGCAGAGCGTGAAAACTTTTGTCGCTCCACGCGCCCGAGACGCCGTCGTGCAGCTCGAAAGCCAGCCGCCAGTAAGTGAAATCGTCGCCGAGCTTCGGGCTCTGCAAAAAGAGCAGACACACCGCGAACGCGGCAAAAACCACGGCAGCAACCTGGCCGGCCGTCTTCATCTGCGGCGAAAGAGCGCGGCCAGTGCCAGCCCGCACGTCTCGAGGAGCAAGCCGGCGTAGAGGAACCAGAATGGTTCGAAGGCGATGCGGAAACGCGGACGGATATTCGCGGTGAGCATGACCACAAAAAAGAAACCGAGCAGCGCGAGCCCCCATGCGACGTGGAACAGTTGCAGCCTGCCCGGACGCAGCGCCACCGCGACCAGGCCAGCCGCCGCGAGCAGAAAGTACAGCGGCACTCCCTGAAACGGCGGCGCACCTGCCGGCGGCAGGCGGTCGGCCAGGCGAAAGCGATTGAGCGCCCCCATCCACCAGTCACGCCAGCGCTCAAACCACGGCAGCACGCGATAGTTTTCACGCACGAAGACGGCGATCTGCTCTTCGTTGTCGAGTGGCTGGCCCGCGAGTCTCCGGCCGAGGCTCTGCATCATCTCGAGCGAGTCCGCCATGATCTTCGCCTGTTTGACGAAAAAGGTGCGTTCATTGAAAAGCGCGCCGGGCGCATCCTGCGAGACCGCCGCGAACTTCGCCAACGCGATGCCGGGCAGCGCGGAGAGATTCAGCAGGCAGGTCTCGCGCGCGAGCGCCATGGCGAGTTCGTGTTCGGACTTCCCGCTGGATTGGCCTGCCGCTTCGCGTGCGGATTGGTATTCCTTGATGATTCGCATCAGCTCCTTGCGGTCCGCGACATCCGGGAATTCCCAGTGCTGCTTCCACCGTGCCTGGATCTCCGCGCGCCATGGCGCGAGGAATTCGCCGAAGCCGGGGGCGCACTTCGGATCCCCGGGAGTGAGCCGCGCCACCGCCACGTAGAGCAGCAGCCCGGCCTGCGAAGTCTGCGTGAGGAAGTGCGTGAGCAGCGCGAGGGCGGGCATTGCCGCCAATTGCACGCGGGACTCGCGCTCGCGCCAGCTCCGCGCGTGCAGCAGCGCGACGAGGAAAATCCCGAATCCGAAAAGCAATTTTCCCTCCGGCCGCGCCCCGGCGACCAGCACCAGCGCCAGGCCGAGGAAGGCGAAGCGCGCCCGCGATGGACGCAGCGCGTACAAGGAGCCGGCTACGGCCACCAGCAGGACGCAGCAGATGAAGAGCGGCTCCGCCATGAAGGTGTGTTCGTAGTAGAGAAATGCGGGGTTCACTGCCGTCGCCGTGGTGACCGGGATGATCCACCACCGCCAGCCGCGGAACCAGAGCTGCACCAGCGCGCCGACCAGGAAGACCGCGCAGAGACCGAGCGCGTGCTGGAATACCGGCAGCGTGCGCAACACCGGGAAAGGCAGAAGGAATGGCAGCGTCAACCAGGTGGGACTGAGGAAGGTCTTCTTCCCATGCAGATCGAACTCGAATTCCCGCAACAGCTTGTCCGGCGTGGTCAGGAAATCCGGCGAGTCGTAGTGGATGAAGGCGAGCGGCAACTGCCAGGTGATGGCCGCACGCAGAAGCAATCCGGCCACCAGCGCCGGTCCGCACCAGAGCAGCAGTTCGCGCAGGCGTGGGTCGCGGGCGAGGGGTTTTAATTTGGCGACGAATCCGGCGAACAAGAGATCGCGATTTACGCCGATGGCCCGTCCGATGACAAACTCTCCCTGAAAATGTTGGCGGGAGCGGGAACGCGCCGCTACAACGCGCGCCGATGCTCCATCGCCTTCGCGCGTTTTTTGACCGCCATCCGGCTATGCGCGATGCGGTGCTCTGGGCGCTGCCGGCGGTGCTGGCGGGTGGGATCTTGCGCGCCCTGCTGCTCTCCTACCTGCCCTACGCGCATTGGGGGAGCGACTCGCGGTCTTACTACAACTTTGCGCATCAGCTCCTGACCGAAGGCTACATCAGCCTCGGCGCGAAGCGGCGCTTTCTTTATCCCTTCCTGATGGTGCCGGTCTCGCTGCTGCCGGGGGAACCGCTGCGCTGGGTGGCGTGGCTCCAGCATGGGCTCGGGCTCGCTTCGATCGTCCCGCTGGCCTACGTGCTGCGGAAGACGATCGTCCACTGGCGGCTCTCGATCGTTCCCATCACCGGGCTCTTCACGGGGCTGCCGATCTTTCTCTGGTATGAGCATGAGTTGCTCGGGGAGGCGGTTTTCTTTTATGCGCTGGTCTGGGCGCTGGCGGGTTGGGTGGCCTGGGCGCAAGCGGGGTCGCACGAGCGGGCGGGGCGCTTGTTCTGGTGCTTCTTCATCCCGATCGCGCTGTTCCTGATCACGAAACCAGCGGGGCGTTTCGTGGTGCCGGCGCTCGTGCTCGGGGTGATGATCGCGGGGCTCTGGCGGACCTTGCAGCGACGGCACATCATCGCTTGCGCGGCACTGCTGCTCGCGATGCTGGGCGTCGGCTCGAAGGAGCAGGGCGCGTGGCTGCTCTACGTCGCCACATTTCCCCTCACCCAACTCGACACCCCGCAACACGCCGAACACAAGGCGCAGATCCGCGATCTGGTGGAGCCGCTGCGCCGCGAGATCGACGTGTACTATGAGCAGGATGACGTGCCGTTCCGCTTTCTCGAGTCGCCCGACCGTCTGCCGGGACGCCCGCTCTGGGCCGCGCTGGCGGAGGACTCGAAGAAGAAGTCCCAGCTCTACATGGACCTCGCGAAGGAAGCCATTTTCCGAGATCCCGTGCGGTTCCTCTACCTCGGCGCGCAGCGGCTGGTGGCCTCGGCCAATATGAGCGTCTTCAAGGAGTCGAAGTTCAGCAGTGCGATCGAGGCCGGGCGCTTCGCCGATGACTATCGCCGCGCGCAGGCGGAGGAGGCGCGCGGCAGGTATTCGCAGATCCATCGGGTGTTCGGTTTCCGGGAAGGGGAGAAGCTGCCGCCATGGGAGCAATTTCAGATCCGGCTCCAGCCGCGGCCCGACTCATGGCCGGAGCGATTCTTCTTCCAGTATGTGCGAGCTTATCACCGCGCATTTGATCTCACGCGGCTGCCGCAACGTCCCGCGACCGACCGCAGTATCCTGCATGGCCGCGTGCTGCTGCCGGGTTGGTGGCTGCTCGCCGCGCTGCCGCTCGCGCTGCTGCGCGCCTACCGGCGCACGCTCGGCGTCTGGATGCTGGTGGCGGTGAGTTATCTCTGCGGCGTCTTCCTCGTCTCACAGATGAATCCGCGATACTTCGCGCCGGCCTGGCCGATCCTGATGGTGCTGCTGGCGGTGCCGCTAGATGTGGTTGCGAGGGTGATCGTCGAGGCGCGCCGGCGATCAGCAGCGTGAGGAAGTCCGCTGCTCGAGAACCCACAAAACCGCCACCACCGCGAGCATCGCCACGTCGCGGCCGACGAGCCACGGGAAGTGCGTCTGGAT
>JBGSYE010000275.1:0-3942 GCA_041751075.1 Chthoniobacteraceae bacterium | reverse complement strand
CACTCGCTTCCCGCGGCAGCGAGTGGCCTGTCGGCACACTCGCTCTACGAGGCCGCTTCCAGCGCCGCGTGGTCGATGGTCGTGAGCCGTTCCCGCTTTGCGCCGAGCTGCGGGATGCACTGGATGAGCGCCTTCGTATAGGCGTGCTGCGGATTCGTGAGCACTTCCTTCGTAGCCCCGTACTCGACGATCTTTCCGCGGAACATCACCGCCACGCGATCCGCGATGCCGCTGATGATCCCAAAATTATGTGTGATGAGGATGATCGCCATGTTCAGCCGCTGCTTGAGTTCGCGGAGCTGGTCGATGATCTGCGCCTGGATGGTGACATCGAGCGCGGTGGTCGGCTCGTCGGCGACGAGCAGATCCGGCTCGCAGGAGAGCGCCATGGCGATCATCGCCCGCTGCTGCATGCCGCCGCTGAGCTGGTGCGGGTAGTCTTGCATCCGCTGCGCCGGATTCACGATGCCGACGAGGTCGAGATACTTCACGACCTCGGCGTCGATGTCCGTGACCTCGGGCCGGTGCAGGCGGATGGCCTCGGCGATCTGATTGCGGATCGTGAAGACCGGGTTCAGCGACGTGCTCGGCTCCTGGAAGATGTAGGCGATCTTTCTCCCGCGGATGCGCTGGAGTTCGCGCGGCTTCATCTCCAGGACGCTGCGGCCATCGAGCAGGATTTCGCCCGACCGATAGATGGCGGGAGGCTCCGGCAGCAGCCGCGTGAGCGCCAGGCCGGTGACGCTCTTCCCGCTCCCGCTCTCGCCGACGATCGCGAGGGTCTCGCCTTTTTGCAGAGTGAAGGAGATGCCGCGCACGGCGTGCGTGGTGCCCGTCTCGCCGGCGAAGTCGATGGCCAGATTGCGGATGTCGAGGAGCGGAGCGTCGGGCATGGCGGGGAGGAGTAGGGCGAAGGGTGGGGGAGCGGTCAACGCTGCGGGCGGGCTGGTCTCATCATCTTCATCCTCATCCTCATCTTCATCATCACGACTTGGACGATGAGGATGAGGATGATGAGGGTTTCTCCTATCCCTTCCACCACTGATCGAGCATCGTGCGGAGCTTGCCGACCGTGTCCGCCTTCTCCTTCGCGAGATTGGTCATTTCCCCCGGGTCGGACTTGAGGTCATACAGCTCCACCACTTCGGAAGGTTCATTCTTCGGCGACGGCACGATCAGCTTCATGTCGCCCGAGATCACCCAGCGCCAGCGGAGGCTCGCCTCGGGTTTATCGAGGTCGATCGCGGTGTGCGTGAAGCATTCACCGAAGATGGCCTTGCGCGCCGCGACTGCTTTCTCGTCGAGCAGATTCACGCCGGGGAGGCCTTTCGGAGCTGTCACCTGGCACGCCTTGAGGATCGTCGGCATCAGGTCCAGGGAGCTCACCACCTCGGTGGAAACCTTCGGCTTCACCCGCTCGGGCCACCGCACGATGATCGGCGTGCGCAGCCCCGTGTCGTATGGCGATTGCTTCGAGCGCGGTGCGTACTTCGGCTTGTCTGGATCTTGAATCCAGCCGTTGTCGGTGACGTAGAGCACGATGGTATTTTGCGCGACCTTCTCGCTCTCCAGGAAGTCAAGGAGCTGTCCGCACGTCTCGTCGAACCACTCCACCATCGCCCAGTACTTCGCCATGTGTTCGCTCGGAGTTACTGCGCGGTATTTCTCGAGGAGCCGGTCTGGCGGGGTGTGCGGGGTGTGCGGCATCAGCGGCGCATACCAGACAAAGAAGGGCTTCTTCTCCTTCTTCGCCGTGCGCACGAAATCGTAGATCGGCTCCATGGTCTTCCGCCCGATGTCGAGGCCCTCATCGCCGTGGCGCGCGCCCTTCGTCATGCCGTGGGTGAAGCCGCCGCGCGTGAAATTCCCCTGCCACCACTTGCCCGTCTGCAGACTCACGTAACCCTTTTCGCCGAGCAGCTTCGGGAGAGTCGGCATCGCATCCATGAAGGTGTTCATCTTCTCGCGACCCTCGAGGAACTCCTGCGAAGTCGCGCGTTTGCCCGCGGGCATCTTCGTCGGCTCCGGCGGATCGTTGTTCACGACCTTGTGCTCGTGCGGGTAGCGGCCGGTGATGATCGACGCGAGGCTCGGGCAGCACAGGCTCGCGGGCACGTAGCCGCGGAGGAAGGTGAGGCTCTCGCGGGCCAGGCGATCGAGGCGCGGCGTCTGGATCATCGGGTGGCCCATGAAGGAGTAGTCGCCCCAGGACTGGTCGTCCGAGATGATGAGCACGACATTCGGCGGCGTCTCCGCTTTTTTGGGAGGGGATTTTTTCGGTTTGGCGGCGTGAACGGTAGTGACGACGAGCAGGGCCAGGATCAGTTGCTTCATGGGAAAAGTGAGGAGCAGTTTTTTCATCGCGGTGCAGAGGATGATAGCAGAAAGGCGCCAAATTCCCGAGCGCGGAAATCGCGAAACAGCCGGTGCTCACGCACTTCCCAGCGATCCGAATCGAGGAAGTCCGCGCTGGAGAAGGCGACGCGATGGATCTCCCACGGATTCCCATACTCCGCGCCCTGCGGCCACTCCTCCAGCTCGCCGAGTGGCGTGACGACGAGGACGTGGCGCGACCGTTTCAGGCATTTCTCCAGCATCGGCCTGGCGCGATCTTCCGGGAAATGCTCAAGCACATCGCCGAGGATCACGAGATCGTATTCGCCCAGGCCGTCGATGACTTCAAAGGCGTCGCCGACGACGATGCGATCATAGAGCAGTCGATGCAACTCAGTGACCTGCGTGGGAAAGGCCTCAATCCCATCGACGCGACCCGTCCAGTCCGCGGAGCGCACTTTCCCCCGCCACACATCCGTGAATTCCCGCACCAGCATGGCCCACCGACCGAGGGTGCCGATGCCGATGTCCAGCGTGCGCTTCGGCGCGAGGCGGTGGATGAGTTCGCAGCAGAAGGAGAGGTTTTGCCAGTTGGAGGTACCCATGCGGGGGAAAGGTACGCGAGCATCGCGACCGGCGCGCGCTTGTAAATTGCCGATTCAGGCGCCGAGAAGCGCGCGATAAACTCCCAAGGCGCGTTCGGCTGCGCGGCCCGTGTCCCCACCCATCCGGACATCGAATGGGCGACGCTGGCGCTCGCAAGCTTACCGCGGCGCTCGCACTCGCCCCGTCGGCGGTGCCTTCGAGGAAATCATGACGTCGTTGAAGTGATAATCTGCGGCTTGGTTCCGGTTCCCGGCGGACTGGTAGCGCGCGAACAGTCTGGGTCGCAATGTGATGTCCGCGCCGGAATCGAGAACCGCAATATTGGCCCGCGAAACCGTAGTGTTTCCCTGAGTAAAGGAGGCGCTGAATGTCCGCGCCGCGCGATCGAGCTCAAACAGGATGGTGTGCGGGGTAGCGCTAGTAAAGTGGCCGATGACTTGATCGTCCCCGATCCCGGCGCCCTCGACGATGATTCGACCGTCGCCTTCGAGATGCAGGACCCCGATTCTCGAATTCTCGCTGCTACCCCAGGTGAAACTGATCGAATCGTACCCGCGGCGTACTTGCCCCCGCCAAACGGCGTAGAGATTGGTGGCGCGGCTCGATGCACTCACTGGAATGAATTGGACCATCGGAGTCACGAACGACCCGGAGCCGGAATAAACCGTGTTTCTGAAATTCAAGAGTTGCGTGCCGGTCGCGAGAGTTTGAGCCACCACGACATCTGCCCCGGCGGTCCACTGGATCTCATCGCCAATGGGCGGGCCGGGCGGGTGAGGGTTGGGCGCCGCGCCGGCAACATCGGCCGCGAAGTTGTCCCGGAAGAGGGTCGTGCAACTGACCGAGAGGCTGGCGAGCGCTGCGAGGATGGCGGATTGAAAGAGGGAGCGTGTGGAGTTTTTCATGGTGCCGTAGGTTGGTTTCGGGTTGGCGAATGGTCGGGAAAGCCGTTGATCGCGATCCACTGTAGTCGTGTCACGAGCGTGGGTCGCGGCCCCGGAC
>JBGSYE010000274.1:0-4540 GCA_041751075.1 Chthoniobacteraceae bacterium | reverse complement strand
CCCACACGCGATCTTTGCGCGGGAGAAGGTCGGCGCCCCTGGCATCCAGAAAACGCACGACTTGATAATTCCACGGCGGTTCGCCGAATCGTTTCAGCACCTCCACATCCTTGCCCGGCTGGTTGTTGTGGATCAGCAGCGGCGTGAATTCCGATTCGATCCCCGCGACGACGAGCGGATGCGAAAGCACCTCGCGTCCAAACTGTTTGCAGCCCGCGCAACCGGGAATTTCCTGAAACAGCGCGAACACCGGCTTGCCCGATTTCCCGCTCGCCGTCAGCGCTGAGTCGAGGTCGCGCATCCACGTGACTTTCCCTGCCTCCTCCGGCTGCGCCGAGTCCGCCGCAGAGCAGCTTGAATGAAGGAAGGCGAGCATCACGAGGAAAAGACAACGGCGCATCATCTTGAGAGCAAACGGTTCGAGAACTATTCCCCCGCCTCCCCTCGCTGTCGCCGGTTTTGCGGAGGGACTTGGGACGCCATGCAGCGAGCCGGCCCGTCAGCCATCCCCTTACTCTCTTAGTTTGACAGCATTTCGGAGGCATGTCGCTTCATGATGAAAAAGCCGCCGCACTCGCCGAGGTTCTCGCCGCCACGGGTGAGGAGATTGTGTGGAAGGAACGAACGCTTCACGCGCTCGTGTCCGACAATCCGCTGAGCCAAGACCTCGGCTTGGGCGGCTGACGCCATGCTCGATCATACTCTCGACGAGCTCTTGCTCGCGCACTTGAAGACCGTGCCAGCGCTCGCGGCCATCAACGGCTACACGGGACAGGACAACGCGGATCACAAGCTGTCGGCATTGACGGTGAGCACCACGTCGGAACCGCTTGCCGGCTCCGACACGGTGTTTCGCGGCGAAATCGGCGTCATCGTGGAAAGCGAGGCGCACGACACCACTCCAGCCGCACACGCCGGGTGTGTTGAGGCGGTGCGAGGCGCGCTCACCAATCGCGCGGGGGTCATCGCAGCGCTGAATGCCACAGGACGGCTGCACATTTACGGCTATGCGCCCTCGGGCACGGAGCCCGCGGTGGGCGAGGCTCGTTTCACAACGAAGCTCAAGTATCGGTTCGGCTTCGGGCCGGCGTGAGCGTTGACAGCAATCCGAGGCCATTCTCGGCGGGCACACTCACGCTCTGCCGGGCGCTCGGACTGACGATGGTGGTCGGCGGCGACAAGGAAGCGGTCGAGGCGCTCTCCGCCGACGACAAGCAGCGCCAGCTCACCACGATCCAGTTCATCCAATCCCAGCCGCTCTACGTGGTGAAGAAAGCCGTGAAGCTCGCACGCGAAGACCGCCAGGCTTTCGAGGACGAGTATCTCCTCGCCTTCGAGCTGGAGCTACCCGTGACGGCGATGTTCACGGCGATGCAGCAGCTCGAGAACAACCTCACCGCCATCGAGGCCGCGCAGATCGAGGTCGTGGCGCGTCCGAAGGGCACCGGCAAGGAGCCGACGCCGCCCCCAAACTGATTGAGCCGGTGTGGACGGCGAGCTTCGTCTTCACACTGGCGCGAGAGCCGAGCGGAGCGAGACAGTCAAAGGGCGGAGCCTTTGCCCGCAGGGCAGCGCCGGAGGGCGCTGGCAACCGGGATGGCCGGAGCACTTCATCTTTTGGGAACTGCCGCTCTCCCGGCTCCTGCAATACCAGCACTGCGCGCTGCGGGCGCACGATGTCTGGACCGTGCCGGTCGCACCCGCAGCGACGACCCAACTCGAACGCCTGCTCACCGGATGGACGCCCCATGAACCCGCGGATGCAGATTTGATCTGCGCCCGATCCAGCGCGGCATCCGGGCGCTCGCGCCGCAGGTCAAAAATTCGCGGTGGGAATTGATGCTCCTGCATCCATGCAGAGTCCGCTCCGCGTTTGTGGGAGGCGCTTTCGCGCTACGCATTCGCGGAGGAAGCGGCGCGTGGTTTCGTGAAGGAAGTCGTCGCGATCACGCCGCCGGCATCGAAGGGCAAGCGCGGCGCGGCAGTGCGGCGAAGAAAGCCGGCGAAGGCGCCATCATCGCCGACCTGGCTCGCGTGATGGTCGCAGCCGCGCGACGCAAAGGCGTCAAGCTGGGCGACCCGGCGGAGATCCACAAACGCCTGCGCGATCCTCGCACCGGCCGCATCGACCCACGCAATTTGCAGCAGCCGTATTCCGTGGACGCAGGGGCGCTGCGCACACTCAAACGCGACTTGCTCAACCGTGTCGGTGAACTTGCCGCCGGCTGGAATGCAGGCGCGCAAAAGCTCGGCGTCAAGCTGCCCGCGTGGGTTGCACGTCATGGCAGCAAGTGAAGTTCCGCCGCGGTGCTCAATACGTTCCGCGTCTTCCGCATCGTCCTCACCAACGCGGTGAAATACGTGACGAACGTGGACGCCTACGACCGCCGCATCCAGTCGGCCATCAACATCCAGGGAAAGAAGATGCAGCGCAGCGCGGAGTTCCTTTTGACACGCGCCCTCCGGCGAGCGGGCTGGAAATAACAGGCTGCGAAAAGCGTGCCGGGGAGCGCGGATGCAGAGATTTTGTTTTGCGCGGCAGCCGCAAGCTGACCTACGCCACGGAGGAGACGTCTTCCCCGGACCGTGGCTCGCCTTCGGCTGGCACGCGGGTGATCAGGATTTTGTCCACGGAGGTGCGGTCCATATCGATGATCTCAAAGCGGTGCTGCGCGCAGGTGAAGCGGTCTCCTTCGCGCGGATGGTCCACGAGTTGAGCGCTGACGAAGGCGGCCAGGGTTGCGGCAGGGTCGAAAGTCGGGGGCGCGATGGTCGCGCGGAGCAGCGCGGCGAGCTTCGCGAGATCGTAGCTGCCATCGACCAGCCACGAGCCGTCCGGACGCTGCCGGGCCTCGGGCCGCAAGCGTTCATTGAGCGAAGGAATGTCGCCGACGATGGCTTCCAGCACATCGACAAGCGTCACGAGCCCGACGGCGCGGCCCTCCGTTTCACGCACCACGGCGAGATGCACGCCGGTGCGTTTGAAGTGGTTCAGCACATCGAGCACCGGCTCATCCGGCGTGACGAAAAGCGGGTCGGTGAGAAGATCGGCCGCGCGCACCGGCGCACCCGCGGCGAGATTGGCGTAGATGGCTTTCACCGAGACGATGCCGACGATGTGGTCGCGATCCCCGGCGAGAACCGGATAGCTCGAATGCCCGGAGACGACGATTTTGTGCCACAGCGTATCTTGCGTGTCGGCGGTGCCCACGCAGACGAGTTTGGCCCGCGGCGTCATGATTTCCCGCACCGGCTGCCGATCGAAGGAGAGCACGGAATCCACCATGCGCGGCTCCTCGCGGTGGAAGACGCCGCTCTCTCGCCCTTCATACAAAAGCATCCGCACTTCCTCCTCCGAGACTCCGTCCGGATGCCCCGGCTTGATCCGCAGGAGACGCAGCAGCAGGTCGGTCGCGACGCTGAGCACCTGCACGGCGGGTTGCGCCAGGGCGCTTAGCCACTCGACGGGCCGCGCCAGCCGGCTCGCGATCTTTTCCGGCGCGGCGAGCGCGATCCGCTTCGGCGCGAGTTCGCCGATGATGACCGACAAGAACGCGAGCGCGACCACGACGACGCCCACACTCACAGCGTCGGCATACGGCGCGAAACCGGGCATCGTCTGCAACCGCGCGGCGAGCGTGGTGGCACGCGTCGCGCCGCTGAAGGCGCCCGCCAGCAGGCCGATCAGCGTGATGCCAATCTGCACCGTCGGCAAAAAACGATTGGGCGCTTCCGCCAGGCGCAGCGCCGCCGCCGCACCCGCGTGGCCGTCCGAGGCCATCTGCTTGAGCCGCGACTTGCGCGAGGAGACGACGGCCATTTCGCTCATGGCAAAGGCTCCATTGGCGACGAACAGCGCGAGCACGACGAGAATTTCGATCAGGATGAGGTTCATGGAATATGCGGCGCGTCCGGTTCCTGCCGCACTTCAGAGCTTCGGTCGTCGTCTCGCGAGTTCACTTTAGATCACACCCTTGAGCAACGTCGCGATGTTCGCGCCCTGGAGTTGCTGGCTCTGCTGGGTGATTTGGGCGGTGTATTTTTGGGCGAGTGCTTTTCCTTCCGCGAGGAGCGGCGGGTATTTGGCCTTCAAGGTCTCCATGCTCAGGCTGCGCCCGCTGTCGTAGTAGAGCTTCGCCAGTTGGCCGAGCGCGTAGGTGGCGCCAAAGGACATGGCGATGCCGCCGACGGCACCGCCGATCTTCCCGCCCATCTTGCCAGCAACGGTTTTTCCAAGTCCTTGGGTCAGCCAGCGCGCGAAGCCCTCGAAGACTTGCGAAGCCATGCCGAGGCCGGCCGCGGCCATGAACTCGACGATGGATTTGCGGTCGAGATCGAAGCCGCGCTGGTTGCCGATGCGATAGACCATCTTGGTCTGCATCGGCACGATGGCGAGCGTGGCCATGGTCTGCGGGAGCAATTCCAGCGCGCCGCCGACGATGGCGTAGCGCAGAATCATGGCATCGGTCTCCTCGGATGGCGCGGGCGCGGGCGAGGCCACGGGGATGGTGGCGAGCGCGGCGGCTTCGGCTTCCAAAGG
>JBGSYE010000273.1:0-3889 GCA_041751075.1 Chthoniobacteraceae bacterium | reverse complement strand
CGCCGAGCGACGCATCTTGCGTCGCGATCTTCCGAGCGCCCGAAAGTTCGTTCGGGCGAGACGCCCAAACCGGCGGGCGAGACGCCCACCCTACCCGAGACGGGAATCATCCGACGGCCACAGTTTTACTTAAACCGCTCTAGCAGAAACGAAAAGGCCGGGCGCATGGCCCGGCCTTCCTTGTTTCAGCTTCGCCGCCCCCGGGAGCTTCGCGGATCGCGCGCGAAGTTTCCCCGGGGCGGCGGTGTGTTGAGCTGACTTTTAGACTGCTTTGTCGCCGGTCTCTTCCGTGCGGATCCTCACGGCGTCATCCACGGGCGAGATGAAGACTTTGCCGTCTCCGATCTTGCCAGTCTTGGCCGCCTTGACGATGGCGGCGGCGGCGGCTTCCACGAGGGCGTCGCCGAGGACGACCTCGATCTTGATTTTCGGCAGGAAGTCCACGGTGTACTCACTGCCCCGATAGATTTCGGTGTGCCCTTTCTGGCGCCCGAATCCTTTGACCTCGCTGACGGTCATGCCCTCGATGCCGAGATCGGCCAGGGCGTCTTTCACTTCCTCCAATTTGAAGGGTTTGATGATGGCTTCGATTTTTTTCATACGGATGTCTGTGGTTGTCCCCGCCCGGCGCGAGCGCCGGACGGGGCGGAACCTGGTCTCTTAGTGATGGGTCGAGGTCTGGAAGTCCGGATAGGCTTCGTTGCCGTGTTCGCCGATGTCGAGGCCCTCGGTCTCTTCTTCGGCGCTGACGCGCAGACCCATGGTCGCCTTGATGATCGAGAAGAGCACGAAGGCGAAGATGAAGGTGAAGGCGCCGATGGCGGCGATGCCGATGACCTGGCTCATGAGCTGGGCGCCGCCGGCTTTCAAGCCGAAGATGCCCACGGCCAGCGTGCCCCAAATGCCGCACACGAGATGCACGGAGATGGCGCCCACCGGGTCGTCGATCTTGATCTTATCGAAGAAGATGACGGAGAGGACCACGATCACACCGGCGATGAGGCCGATGAGGATGGAACTCCACATGGCCATCTGATCCGCGCCGGCGGTGATGCCGACGAGACCGGCGAGGATGCCGTTGAGCACCATCGAGAGGTCCGGTTTCTTCAGCAGCGTCCAGGCGGTGACCATGGCTCCGATGGCCCCCGCGGAGGCCGCGAGGCAGGTGGTCACGAGCACGAGCGAGACGGCGCCGGGATTGGCCGAAAGCACGGAACCGCCGTTGAATCCGAACCAGCCGAGCCAGAGCAGGAAGACGCCGATGGTCGCGAGCGGAAGGCTGTGACCGGGGATCGGGTGGATCTTGCCGTCGCGGTACTTTCCGAGACGTGGTCCGAGGATCATGGCACCGGCGAGCGCGCCCCAGCCGCCCACGGAGTGAACGAGTGTGGAACCCGCGAAGTCGTAGAAGCCCTTGGCGTCGAGCCAGCCCAGGCCCCATTTCCACGAGCCGGTGATCGGGTAGGCGATGGCGACGAAGAGCGTCGAGAAGACCAGGAAGCTGCTGAGCTTCACGCGCTCTGCCACGGCTCCGGAGACGATGGTCGCGGCGGTGGCGGCGAACATGGCTTGGAAGAGAAAGTCAGTCCAATACGTGTAACCGGCGTTGTAGGCATCGGTGAGCGATGCGACGTCGTCGGTGACGGCAACGTTGAATCCAGCGAACCCGAGGAACTTGCCGAAGATCCACGATTCGCCGGGATACATCAGATTAAAGCCGACGAGGGCGTAAGTGATGATGCCGATGCCCGGGATGAGCGAGTTTTTGAACAGGATGTTGGTCGTGTTCTTCGATTGGGTGAGGCCCGCCTCGAGCGTCGCGAATCCCAGGTGCATGATGAAGACCAGCGCCGCGGCGATCATCATCCAGACGTTGTTCACCACGAACAACGAGTAACCGGGAGTGGCTTGGAACTCTTCGAGATCCTTGTACTTCGGCGCATCCGCCGGGGCTTCCGTTCCCGGTGCATCCGGGGTGGGTGCATCGGCCGCGGCGGCTTCAGCGGCGGGAGCCGGCGGTATTGGCGTGTCTTGGGCGGAGCTGGTGGCTTGGAAGCTCCACGAACAGAACGTGAGCGCTCCCGCGACCAGCCAGGCCGCCAGGTGTCGAGGTGGTTTTATCTTCATCAGTGATGGATCGGGTGGTGTGGTGGTTGGTTAGTTTTTGTGCTGCCGGACGGGGACCGGGAATCGACCCCCAGCGGCAGCGTGCTCGGCCTTAGCAACGGATATGCCACGCGCTGATTTCGCGTGATTTACAGAGGGAAAGCAGCCCCGGTTGCCCAGAGGTGCTGGCGGAAATCGCCCACCTACGCCCGAGGTGGTCAAGAATCATCAGCCCCGCCACCCGCATCGCCGTGCCGCTCCGTCAAGCCCGCGGATGCGCGTCATCGTAAGCCCGCTTGAGCCGCTCGACGGTGACATGCGTGTAAATCTGCGTGGTCGAAAGGCTGGCGTGGCCGAGCAGCGATTGCACGCTGCGCAGGTCCGCGCCGGCATCGAGCAGATGCGTGGCAAAGCTGTGCCGCAGCTTGTGCGGGCTGATGTTCATCGGGATGCTCGTCTCCGGCAGATAGCGCCGGATCGCGAGCCACACATTGTGCGGAGTCAATCGGCGCCGCACTTTGCTAATGAACAGCGGCCCGGCCTCGACGCGCGCTTCCTGCCGGTAACGCTGGATCGCCACCAGTGCCGGCGCGCCCACCGGCACCACGCGCTCCTTCCGGCCTTTGCCAAACACGCGCACGGTTTCGGTGAAAGGGTCCACGTCCTTCACCTCCAGCCCGATGAGTTCCGCCAGCCGCAGCCCACTCGAATAAAACAGCTCCAGGATCGCCGCGTCGCGCGCCGGCATCCACACCGGCGCCTGCGATGGTTTCTCCACCCGCCGCGGCGCGGTGAGCAGTTCATCGATCTGTTTCATCGTCAGCACGAGCGGCAGTTTTTTCTCCAGCTTCGGAAGCTGCACGTCCCGCAGCGGGCTGGCTGGCAGGCCGTGGCGGATGGTGAGGAATTTGAAGAACGTCCGCAGCGCAGCGAAGTGCAGCCGGATCGTCGGTCGCGCCATCCCGCGCTTGCCGCACGCAAAGAGATAACGCCGAAAGTGATCCGCATGGAGTTCCGCCCAAGCCGGCTCCGGCGTCGCCGCGCGAAACTCCGCGAGCGCGTACCGGTAGTTTTGCAGCGTGCGCGGAGCGGCATTGCGCTCGAACTCCAGATGATGAAAAAAGTCGTCGGCGAGACGATCGCACTGCGGGCGTTTCAAAGCGCCGCGAGGCTAGCGGACCGTGCGTGCGAAGCAAGAGCGCGGGAGGCATCGGCGAAGATGGCGGCACGATTCCGCGGCGATGGCGCTCTTCACCACGCGACCAAGGCATCGTGTCCCGCCAGCGCAGAGCGGGCACGAACCCGGCCCTTCGGCGCCGTCCTCTCGCGGACGCACGTTCCGTGATCTACGGCTGTTTCCTCCCCCGAGCTTTCGCCGAGTCCGCATCCGCCAACGCCCGGCGAATCACCAGGCCGAGGTCCACCTCCAGCGCGTCGCTCACCCGCAGCAGCGCCAGTCGGCATCCCACCCCTCCACGGCGCGATGCAGACCCTCCGGTGCGGCGTTACCCCTCGCTACAGCGGGCAGGCACCGAGGCGACATTTTTCAACCTGACCCCTCCCGCAGAGCGAGCAGCACAGACTGACCTCGCGCTCCGCTCAGGGTGGGGTTGCTCTCGCTGCTCACGGTAATGCAGAAGAGGGAGCGCAAGATCGCCGCGCTCATGCAGGGGCACACACTTCCGTTCAATGCGCTCTTCGTTGTCCGCGCGTGGGACAAGACGAAGGCAGGACTCACGGCGAAGACGAGCGCCATCAAGAACGCGATCAACTCGATGAACAG
>JBGSYE010000272.1:0-3396 GCA_041751075.1 Chthoniobacteraceae bacterium | reverse complement strand
GGCGGCGGGCGGATCGGCGGGGGGACACCTCGCGGCGGCCACGGCGACACTGCCGGGGCTGGATGAACCCGGCGAAGAGACGAGCACGAGCGCAGTGCCAAATGCGCTAGTGCTCTTCAACCCCGCGCTGGTGCTCGCGCCGATCGAGGGCATGGACTTGAAGGGTTTCGAGGCGAAGACTTCCGCGGAGCGCTTTGGCTGTGAACCGCGGGAGATTTCGCCGGTTCACAATGTGCGCGCGGGTGCCCCTCCGACGCTGATCCTGCACGGGCGCGCGGATGCGACGGTACCTTTTGCGAGTGCGGAGGCCTTCACGACGGCAATGAAGAAAGCGGGGAATCGCTGCGATCTCGTGGGCTACGAAGGACAGCCGCATGGCTTCTTCAATACGACGAAGTATGACGAGACGCTGGCCGAGGCGGACAAATTCCTCGTCTCGCTCGGCTACCTCGCGCCGGCGGCGTCCACTCGCTAAGTCCCCATCCCGCCATGACCCGGCTCTTCTCGCTCGCCATCGCCCTCCTCCTCGCCGCCCCGGCCCGTGCCGGGAAGCCGCACGTGCTCCTCATCTGCGTGGATGACTTAAAGCCACTCCTCGGCTGCTATGGCGACAAGGTCGTGAAGTCGCCGCACCTCGACGCGCTCGCGGCGCGGGCGGTGCAGTTCGATCGCGCGTATTGCAATCAGGCGGTGTGCGCGCCCTCGCGGAATGCGCTGCTCACCGGGCTGCGCCCGCAGACGCTGGGCATCTACGATCTCGGGACGAATTTCCGCCGCTCGCGGCCGGAGGCGGTGACGCTCCCGCAGTACTTCAAGCAGCACGGCTGGCGCACCGAGGGGCTCGGGAAGATCTTCCACGTCGGCCACGGCAACACCGAGGATCCCGCCTCGTGGAGCGTGCCGCACTGGAAGGCGGACGTGATCTCCTACGCGCTGCCGGAGAGCAAAGCGAAGACCGGCCTGACCCGCGAGGAGGCGCTCTTTTCCAACAAACCCGCGAAGGATCTGCCGCGCGGCGCCGCCTACGAATCCGCCGAGGTGCCGGACAATACCTATCCCGACGGCGCGCTCGCCGACGAGGCGATCCTGCGGCTGCGCGCGGCGAAGGAGAATGCCGGCGCGCCGTTCTTCATCGCCGTCGGATTTGTGAAGCCGCACCTGCCCTTCGTCGCGCCGAAGAAATACTGGGACCTCTACGACCGAGCCGCCTTCCCGCTCGCGGAAGTGCGCACGCCGCCCGAGGGCGCGCCGAGCTATGCGCCGCAATTTGGCGGCGAGCTCCGGCAATATGCGGGCATCCCGGAGACGGGCGACATCCCCGACGATCTCCAGCGCACCCTCATCCACGGCTACCACGCGGCGACGAGCTACGCCGATGCGCAGATCGGCCGCGTGCTCGGGGAACTCGACCGGCTCGGGCTCGCGGAGCATACGGTGGTCGTCCTCTGGGGCGATCACGGCTGGCACCTGGGCGATCACGGCATCTGGTGCAAACACACCAACTACGAGCAGGCCGCGCGCATTCCCCTGCTCGTCGCCGCACCGGGCGCGAAAGCCGGCGCAAAGACCGCCGCCTTCGCCGAGAGCGTGGACCTCTACCCGACGCTCTGCGAACTCGCGGGCCTGCCCGTGCCGGGCGGACTCGATGGCCGCAGCCTCGCCGCCACGCTGCGCGATCCATCCGTCGCGACGAAGGATCACATCATCCACGTCTATCCCCGCAACGCGCCCGGCAAAGGCCCGGTGATCGGTCGCGCGATCCGCACCGAGCGTTATCGGATGGTCGAGTGGAAGGCGCCGGGCGCGGCCCCGGAAAGCGCCGACATTGAGCTCTACGACTACGAGAGCGATCCGCTGGAGAGGAAGAACGTGGCCGCGGCCCGACCCGAAATCGTCGCGAAGCTGCGCTTGATCCTGGCGAAGCATCCCGAGGCGAAGCCGCAGATCGCCGCCGCCGGCAAGGAAAAGCCCGCCGCCCCCGCCAGGCCGAAGCAGGATCGCGGCGCGATGTTTGACAGCCGCGACAAGGACCAGAATGGCACGCTCACCCGCGAAGAGTTTCTGGGTAAGCAACCAGATCCTGACCAGGCGCCAAAGCGGTTTCCGCTTTTCGACAAGAACAAGGACGGCGTGCTCAGCCGCGAGGAGTTCATCACTTCCGGCCGCTGACGCGAATCAACGCCGGAACCGCCGAAGCCGGGGAATCATGAGCCTTCGCATCCGCAGCGCCACCGATGGCGATCTTCCATCGCTGCACGCACTGATCCCACTCGCAGTGCGGAGGCTGAGCGCGGACCACTACACACCGGAACAGATCGAAAGCGGCGTGCGCCATGCATTCGGCGTGGACACTCAGTTGATCGCCGACGGCACCTACTTCGTGGCGGAAGCAGAGCGAACAGTCGTCGGTTGCGGAGGCTGGAGTTGGCGGCGGAAGATTTACGGCGGCGATCAAGTCACCGGGGAGCAGCACCCTCCGCTCGATCCCGCGACCGATGCCGCCCGCATCCGCGCATTCTTCGTGCATCCCGACTGGGCTCGACGCGGAATCGGTTCCGCGATCCTGCGGAAGTGCGTCCGATCCGCGGAGGCCGCAGGGTTTCGCAGACTCGAGCTGCTCGGCACGCTTCCGGGCGAACCGCTCTACCGCGCGTTCGGCTTCGAGGTGCTCGAATACGTAAACCATACGCTGCCAGACGGAGTCGTGGTGCGCTGGGTGCGCATGGCACGCGGCCTTCCCCTGAAAACGAATGACTCGCTGACCGTCGCGCCTTGAGCGAGAAGACATGGACTCCCATGTCCGAACACCAAGCCACCATCCGCTGGACCCGCAACGGCCCCGACTTCGTCCGGGGAAAATTTTCGCGCGAGCACACCTGGACCTTTGACGGCGGTGCAGTCGTGCAGGCGTCACCCGCACCGTCAGTCGTTCCCGCGCCGTGGTCGAGCACGACGGCGGTGGACCCGGAGGAGGCATTCGTCGCATCGATCGCGAGCTGCCACATGCTTACCTTTTTGTGGCTGGCGTCGCGTGCGGGTTTCGTGGCGGACAGCTACGAAGACCAGGCGGCTGGCGTGCTGACGAAGAACGAGAGCGGCGTGCCGTGGGTGAGCACGGTCACGCTCCGCCCGCGCATCGCGTGGAGTGGGGATAAAGTGCCGGCACCCGCCGATCTCGAGCGGCTGCATCACGACGCGCACGCCCAGTGTTTCATCGCGAATTCCGTGAAAACCGAGATCCGGGTGCTGCATGAGTGAGCCCGCAGCGCCGCCGCGCATCGCCATCACCATGGGAGACCCGGCGGGCGTCGGGCCGGAAGTGTGTCTCCGCCTCCTCGCGAATGCGGAGATCGCCCGGCTCGCCACGCCCGTGGTCTTTGGCGATGCCGCCGTGCT
>JBGSYE010000271.1:0-3101 GCA_041751075.1 Chthoniobacteraceae bacterium | reverse complement strand
GGACCCGAAAGGCGGAGGAAGATTAAGAGGAAGAGTCGGGGCTTAGAGCCCCTTCGACGCGATGTACTTCACGAGGTCCACGCAGCGGTTGCTGTAGCCCCACTCGTTGTCATACCAGCTCACGAGCTTGAAGAATTTGCTGTTCAGCTCGATGCCGCTGCCGGCGTCGAAGATCGAGCTGTGCGCGTCGTGGATGAAGTCGGTCGAGACCACTTCGTCGGCGGTGTAGGCGAGGATGCCCTTGAGATAGGTCTCGCTCGCCTTCTTCATCGCGGCGCAGATGTCCTGGTAGCTCGTCTCCTTCACTGTCTTCACGGTGAGATCGACCACGGAGACCGTCGGCGTCGGGACGCGGAAGGACATGCCGGTGAGCTTGCCTTTCACCTCCGGGATCGCGAGTCCCACGGCTTTCGCCGCGCCGGTCGAGCTTGGGATGATATTGATGGCGGCGCTGCGTCCGCCCTTCCAATCCTTCTTGCTCGGGCCGTCCACGGTCTTCTGCGTGGCGGTGTAGCTGTGGATGGTGGTCATCAGACCTTCGTCCACGCCGTAGCCTTCCTTGAGCAGCACATGCACGACGGGGGCGAGGCAGTTCGTGGTGCAGCTCGCGTTTGAGATGATGGTGTGCTTTGCCGCGTCGTACTTCTCGTGGTTCACGCCCATGACCACGGTGATGTCCTCATTCTTGCCCGGCGCGGAAATGATCACCTTCTTCGCGCCCGCGGCGATGTGGCCCTGCGCCTTTTCCTTCTCGGTAAAGAGACCGGTGGACTCGATGACGATATCGACGCCGAGCTTGCCCCACGGCAGCGCGGTCGGGCCTTCCTTTACCGCGAGGCACTTGATCTCGTGGCCATCGACCACCAGCACATCGTCCTCCGCCACGTCGGGCGACGACTTCTTGCTGGAGACTTCCTCCTTCGCGCGGCCCTGCGTGGAATCGTACTTCACGAGGTAGGCGAGGTTGTCCGCAGGCACGAGGTCATTGACGGCGACGACCTCGATTTCCTTGCCGAGCAGTCCCTGGTCGCAGATCGCGCGGAAGACCAGACGCCCGATTCTTCCGAAGCCGTTGATGCCGATTTTGATCATGTGATGTGTGTGTTGGGGTGGTAGTGGTTGGAAAAGAGCCGGCTACTTAACGCGGTCGCGCCGGGGAGCGTCAACCATCATCACGGCGTAGAGCGAGCGTGCGTTCCAGGTCACTCGCTAGATTGCGCACCGGGCCCGCGAGCGGCCTGGAAGGCACGCTCGCTCTACGCCGCGTTTTTTGGATCGCGCCCGCGCCCGCGGAGTAGGAGCATCCGTCTCATGACGACTCCTCCCCCTTCGCTCACCCGCCGCCGTTTTCTCCAACAAACCGCCTTGGCCAGCGGCGCCGCCGTGCTCGGCGCCCCGGCGCTCCTGCGCGGCAAAGGTCTCAATGAAAAGCTGAATCTGGCCATCATCGGCTGTGGCGGACGTGGTGGGGCGAATCTGAAATCCGTGAGCAGCGAAAACATCGTCGCGCTCTGCGACGTGAATGAAAAGAATCTCGCGGCGGCCGCGAAGATGCATCCGGGCGCGAGGACGTACGCCGATTTTCGCAAGCTCTACGAGACGGAGCGTGAGTTTGACGCGGTGGTGGTGAGCATCCCGGAGCACACGCACGCCTTTGCCACGATGCCCGCGCTGAAGATGGGCAAGCACGTGTATTGCGAGAAGCCGCTCACGCATTCCATCTGGGAGGCGCGCATGATCACGGAGGCCGCGCGGAGTGCCAAGGTGGCGACGCAGATGGGCACGCAGATGCACGCGACGGCGAATATGCGGCGGGTGGTGGAACTCGTGCAGTCCGGCGCGATCGGCAAGGTGCGCGAGGCGCATGTGTGGGTGTCGCGCGCGTGGGGCTGGCAGAGCGAGGAAGCCGCGCTGCGCAACAAGGACGTGGCCTCCACGCGGGAACGCCCCGCGGGTTCCACTCCGATTCCAGCCGGGCTCGACTGGGAACTCTGGCTCGGTCCCGCGCCGGCGCGGCCGTTTCACGAAGTCTATTTTCCGGGCAACAAGTGGTATCGCTGGTGGGATTTTGGCAGCGGCACGATGAGCGATCTCGGCAGCCACTGGAATGATTTCGCCTTCTGGGCGCTGAAGCTCGACGCGCCGCTCACCGTTGAGGCCAGCGGCCCGCCTCCGCATCCGGAGATCGCGCCCGCCTCGATGTCGGCCAGGTACGAATACGGCGCGCGTGGGGACATGCTGCCGGTGACGCTCACCTGGTACCAGGGCGAAGCGAAGCCGAAGATCTGGCAGGAAGGCGGCATCCCGCAGTGGCCAAATGGCGCGCTCTTCATCGGCGAAGAGGGCATGGTGCTCGGCGATTACTCGAAGAACGTGCTGCTGCCCGAGGCGAAGTTTGCGGACTTCCAGCGGCCCACGCCCTTCATCCCGGAGTCGATCGGGCATCACGCGGAGTGGATCAAGGCGTGCAAGGACGGCAGCCCGACGACGTGCCACTTCGACTACGCCGGCGCGCTCACCGAGGCGAACCATCTCGGCAACGTCGCGTATCGGCTCGGGAAAAAGATCGAGTGGGATGCGAAGAACCTCGTGGTGAAAAACGCGCCCGAGGCGGCGGCGATCATCCGGCGGGAGTATCGCAAAGGGTGGTCGCTGGGCGTCTAACCGCACGAGGGATGCGCGACAGTTTCCGGGTACAATACGCGTCCCGCGTGTTGGTCGCGGCGTCCCGCCGCGACGAACTTTCCACGGCGAACGTTCCCTCAACGGCTCTGCGTCACGAAGACGCCCCGGCGGGTTCTGCGTGTGCGGAGCTCTTGCCCGGGCCGCGCGCCGCTGAAAGTTCGTTTCGGCGGGACGCCGAAACCAACACGCGAGACGCGGATGGTATCCGGATCAAAGCACGCGCCCTCAGTGCGATCGCGGCGCTCCTGCTCGCCGCCGTGGCATCGTGGGCGGCGGATGTGCCACCGCTTCCCACTTCCACGCTGCTCACGACGGAGGGCGATCTCTCCGCGCTCATGGTGCAGGGCATCGACCGCTGGCTGGATCGCGAGACGGCGCGGATGCCGGCGGTGCGCGATGCGCAACGGGCCGATGGG
>JBGSYE010000270.1:0-4412 GCA_041751075.1 Chthoniobacteraceae bacterium | reverse complement strand
GAACCACGCGATTTTCCGCTCGCCGCCGTAGGCTTTCTCGACCGCCGCGTCGAACACGCGCTCGCTCGCCGCCCAGATGTCCGGCCCCGTGCCGTCGCCCCGGATGAACGGGATGACCGGGTTCGCCGGGACGTTGAGGTTGCCGTTGCTGATCGCGATAGTGCCGCCCGCGGGCGGTGTGAGGTCTTGGTAGGGCATGGTGAAAAGTGGACGCGGATAGTGGTGGCACCCGCTCCCGGTGCCAAGCGCGGAGTCAGGATTGCGCGGGCTGGCGGAACGAAAGCGCCACGAGGATCACGACCGCGACGCAGATGGCGCTGTCGGCGATATTGAAAGTCGGCCACGGGCTGGCAAATGGGACGTGGAGATCGATCGAGATAAAGTCGATGACGTGCCCGCGCAGGATGCGGTCGGTGAGATTGCCCAGAATGCCGGAGGTGAGGAGCGCGACGGCGACGGCGTTCCAGCGGGTGAAAGCGCCGCGCCACGCATACCACGCGAGCACCGCGAGCGTGACCGCCGAGAGGATGATGAACAGCCAGTTCGCCCCCGAGAGCATGCTAAAGGCCGCCCCGGTGTTGGTCGTATGGTAGAGATCGAAAAAGTTGGCGATGACCACGCGGCCTTCGCCTGGCGCGAGCGAGCGCAAGACCAGCCATTTTGTGAGCTGATCGAGGACGTAAAATGGGAGCGTGATCGCGAGGAGCAGGCGCATGGAGTAGAGAGAAATCATAAGTTCGGTCGGATCACTTCAGCAGTTGTAGTCGTGGGCCGCACCTTCCAGCCATCGACGGTCATCTCGCCTTGCACGCCACATTCGAACTTCAGCGGCTGCGTCGGGCCTACAACGCCGCCAGTCTGTGGATTGGCGTAGCGATCGGTATCGGAGACGTTCGTCAGGATGTTGTTGGAAATGACGGCGCTATAGCTGGCGTCGGAGCGCAGCAGCGGACGGGCCTGGCCGTCGCACTCGATGATGTTGTCTCGGATGCTGATCGTCTGAAAATCGCATCGAGCATTGAACCCAAACAGACCTTCAGTGCGCGGCGTGGCGGTGGTGCGGGTGATGATATGGTTGTTGCGAATCTCGACGTGATCGAACGGCGGATTGATCCACATGACGCCGCGTCCGGGGTTGCTTATCAGGTTGTCGTGGAAGCTCGCGGGACCGGTCGCAGCGGCGTCGCCGAAGCCGGAGATCAGGTTGCCGCCATCCTTTTCCACCTCGAAATCGAACAGGTTGTGGTCGATCTCGACGCCGTTGCGCGGAAACTCGATGGCGTAACTGGTCGTCATCCAGTTGTGATGGATGTGGAAGGTGACGCCGCTCTTCGGCACGGGGCCGCCAGCGTGCTTCGGGATGGAGATGACGCCGTGGCAAATGTTGTGGTCGATCTCCATCGCCTCGTCGTTCTCAAACGGGAACTCGATGGAGAAGTTCACTCCGATGGTGTTGTGGTGAATGCGCGAGCGCTTTCCGTGGCGGCCTTTGATGCCAAAGAAGGCGTCGCTTTTGTTCGGCTGAGTCCGGGTGAACCGATTATGGGCGATCTCGCTGTCGGCCATCCAGGTGACAAAAATCGCGCCGCCGGTGATACCCCCTTTCTCGCCGGGTTTCCCGCCGCGCTGCCAGCGTCCGCCGGTGTCGATGAACTCGCAGTCGTGGATGTGCGCGTGCGACATCGAGAACGTGCGGATGCCGGTCCAGAGAAAATCCTCGAGGCGGAGGTGATGCAAATGGAGCTTGTCGTTGCGGAAGCCAAAGATGGCGCCGTGCAACTGCGGGCCGCGCAGCGTCAGATCGGAGATGGTGATGCCGTCGGCTTTGTTGGCCAGCCGGATGAGATAGGCGCTGGTGTCAAGCCCCTTGGTCGAAGTCTCGGGATCGGGCAGCGCCTTGGTGGAAGGCTTCCATGTCGGCGAGTTGGTCAGGATGGTCTTCCCGATACCCGTGCCTTTCAGTGTCATGCCGGCTTTCACCTCGAGCGGGGCAGTGAGTTCGTAAGTGCCCCCGGCGATCTCGATGGTCGCACCGACTGGAGCGACGCGGATGGCCTCAACGAGCGCTGTGGCGCTGGCAACAGGCTCGGCGATGAGGTTCGCGGGGGCGAAAAGCGCGGCGAGTGCCAAAGCGGCAGAGGTCTGCCGCAGGGAACGGATTCGCATCGCGGTCATCCGACGACTTCCGCGCAGCGGTCGCACAACTCGGGATGCGCCGCGTGTGCGCCAACCGAGGCGCGGTGCCGCCAGCAACGGGCGCACTTCGCATCCTCGATGCGCGTGACTGTGGCGCGAGTCTCGGAGCCTTCCACGATGGTGAGTTTGCTGAGAATCAAAAATTCCTCCAACTCCGAGCTGTCCAGCGAGGAAAACTTGCCAGCTTTATTAGGCATTTCCAAAGTCACTGCGGCTTCCAGGGCGTTGCCGATGAGTTTCTCCTGCCGCGCTTGCTCGATGGCTTGGGCAATAACGGCCCGCAGACCGAGAAGCTCATCAACGTCAGTGACTGAGGCGGGGTCGGAGTGGGTGTCCTCCACTTTTGGGAACTCTTGCAGGTGGACGGAATCGCTTTGTCCGAAATGACTCCACGCCTCCTCGGCGGTGAAGACGAGGATCGGGGCGAGCAGGCGGGTGAGGGCGTCGAAGATCTCGCGCATCACGGCCTGGGTCGCGCGGCGGCGGGGGGAGTTGGGCGCGTCGCAGTAGAGGCGATCTTTGGTGATATCGATATAGAGGCTGCTCAGATCGACGGCGCAGAATTGGTTCAGCGTGTGATAGACCTTGTGGAATTCGTAAGCCTCGTAAGCTTCGCGGCAGGTGGCGATGACTTGCTGCAAGCGCGTCCGCGCCCAGCGGTCGATGAGCGTCGGCTCGCCGGGGTCGGAGGGATCGGCGTCGGCCAGATTGCCTAACAAAATGCGCAGCGTATTGCGGATGCGGCGATAAGTGTCGGCGAGCCGGGTGAACATCTCCTCCGAGAACGGCACATCGTCGGTAAACAACACGCTGCTCACCCACAACCGCACGATGTCGGCTCCGTGTTTGCCGACGAAATGCTCGGCATCCATCGGCTTTTGGTAGGTGCTCGATTTCGAGATCTTGCGCCGGTCTTCATCCACGACGAAGCCGTGGGTGATGCAGGTTTTGTAAGGCGACTCACCGCGCAAGGCGACGGCGGTGGTCAGCGAAGAGTTGAACCAGCCGCGATGTTGATCGGTGGCTTCGATATAGACATCGGCGGGGAAACTCAGCTCCGGGCGTTTGCGCAGGACGGCTTCGTGCGACACGCCGGAGTCGAGCCAGACATCGAGCGTGTCGTTGCGGCGAGTGAGATCGTCGGGCAGACCGAGTTCGCGGGCGATGGTGGCGTCGTCGAGCTCGAACCAGATGTTGGTCCCGGCTTTTTCCACGAGGTCGGCCACTTTGCGCGCCCAGTCGGCGTTCAGGACAGTCTCGCCGTCTTTATAGAAAACGGGGAGCGGCACGCCCCACGAACGCTGGCGGGAGATGCACCAATCAGGGCGCGTCTCAACGGCTCCGCGGATGCGGGCTTGTCCCCACGCGGGGAGCCAGTTGGTCTGTTCGATGGCGGTGAGAACGTCGGCGCGCAGGTCGTCGATGCGGATGAAAAATTGCTCCACGGCCCGGAAGACAATCGGGGTCTTCGACCGCCAGCAATGGGGATAGGAGTGGGTGTATGCTTGCTCGCCGAGCAGCGCGCCGCGCTCGTGGAGCTTCGCTACGACCAACTTGTTGGCTTTGAAAACGTATTGGCCGACCCATTCGGGGACGCCGACTTCCTCGGTGAAGTGGCCTTGCTCATCGACGGGGGAAAGGATGGGGAGGTCGTATTTCTTGCCGACGTTGTAGTCGTCGGCTCCGTGACCGGGGGCGATGTGGACGCAGCCGGTGCCACTCTCCAAAGTAACGAAATCGGCGAGGACGACTTTTGATTTCCGGTCGAGGAATGGGTGTTGGTATTCGATGCCTTCCAAGTGCTCGCCGGGGAAGTTTGAAGGCGAGGGCGCCTTATCGGTGGTGTCGAGAGGCGAGGGCGCCTCTGGCACTTCCGCCGACGAGGGCGTCGCCGCTACGCGAGGGGCGTCCCCGCTCGCGGAGAGCCAGCCGGTGAGGTCGGTGAACTTTGGGATCAGGGCTTCGGCTAGGATCAAAGTTTCCTCGCGGCCGGTCTCGGGGTGGTGGAAGGGCTGCGCGATGTAGCGGTGGCGGGGGTGAAGCGCGATCGCGAGGTTGGCGGGGAGGGTCCAGGGGGTCGTGGTCCAGATGGCGATGCTAGCTTTACCCGCGAACTCGCCGCTGATGATCGGGAACCTAACAAAAATCGCGGGATCGACGCGGTCGGCGTATTCAACCTCGGCTTCGGCGAGGGCGGTCTGGGCACCGGTGCTCCA
>JBGSYE010000269.1:0-6872 GCA_041751075.1 Chthoniobacteraceae bacterium | reverse complement strand
CCTCGCGCTGGGCGCGCGGCTGCAAAAGACCCCGAGCCGCGTCTTCGTGACGATGAGCGATGGCGAGTGCAACGAAGGCACCGTGTGGGAAGGCGCGCTCTTCGCCCCGGCGCAGCGGCTCGACCGTCTCACCGCGATCATCGACTTCAACAAGTGGCAGGCCACGGCGCGCAGCGAGGAGACGATGGCGCTCGCGCCGCTCCGCGAAAAATGGGCCGCGTTCGGCTGGCGCGCAGTCGAGGTGGATGGCCACGATCTCGCCGCGGTGACCGCTGCACTCGAGCAGTGCGACGATGGCAGTGGCAAGCCGCTGGCGATCGTCGCCCACACCGTGAAGGGCAAAGGCGTGAGCTTCATGGAGGACGACAACAACTGGCACTATCGCGTCCCGACCGCGGAGGAAGTCACCGCCGCGCACGGGGAGTTGGGAGTAAATGCAGAATGCAGAATGCAGAATGCGGAATGATCTCCGTCAGCGGACCAAAATGTATGCGCGGCGCGTTATCCGCCTTTATTCGGCGTTGCCGAAGCACACGGTTGCACAGGTGCTCGGCAAGCAACTCCTGCGCAGCGGCACATCGGTCGGGGCGAACTATCGCGAAGCCGATCGAGCGCGGAGCAAGGCGGAGTTTCTCTCCAAGCTCGGCGACTGCCTCAAAGAGGCTGCCGAGTCGGAGTATTGGATTGAACTTCTCGGCGACGAAAGTGTGGTGCCTCAGAAGCGCCTCTCGCCGCTCCTCGACGAAACCGGCCAGCTCATCGCGATCTTCGTCACCATCCTCAAAAAGGGCAGAGGGGATGAATAAGTGCAGAGTGCAGTATGCAGAATGCAGAAAGGGCGCGTGCCCGGACTCTTCTGCATTCTGCATTCTGCATTCTGCATTTACTCCCCATGCGTAACGCCTTTGCCAGCGAGATCACGAAGCTCTGCGCGGAAGACTCGCGCGTCGTGTTGCTATCCGCGGACATCGGCAACCGGCTCTTCGACAAATTCAAGGCCGCCGCGCCGGGGCGCTTCCTGAATTGCGGCGTGGCCGAGGCGAACATGATCGGCGTCGCCGCCGGGCTTGCGATGAGCGGGCTGCGCCCCGTCTGCTACACCATCGCAAATTTCCTCACCTACCGCTGCATCGAGCAGATTCGCATCGACCTCTGCTACCACCATCAGCCCGTCGTCTTCGTCGGCACGGGCGCGGGGCTTTCCTATGCGTCGCTCGGTGGCACGCATCACTCCTGCGAGGAGATGGGCATGCTGCGGCTGCTGCCCGGACTCGCCGTCGTGGCGCCGGCGGATGCGATGGAAGTGCGCGCCGGTCTCCGCGCCGCGCTGAAACATCCCGGGCCGGTGTACCTGCGGATCGGCAAGAAAGGGGAGCCGGTGATCCATCAGACTGAGCCTGCGTTTGAGATCGGCAAAGCGATCACGATCCGTGAAGGCCGCGACGTGTGCCTGCTCTCGATTGGGAACATGATGCCCGTCTGCCTCGAAGCCGCGGACTTGCTTGCGAAAGACGGCTGCTCCGCCAAGGTCGTGAGCTTCCACACCCTCAAGCCGCTCGACACGGCCGCGCTCAGGGCGGCCTTCCGTGATTTCGCCGTCGTCGCCACGGTCGAGGAGCACAGCGTGCTCGGCGGACTCGGCGGCAGTGTCGCTGAGTGGCTCGCAGCTCAGCGCGCTCCGCGTGCCCGTCTGTTGAGCTTCGGCACTGCGGATGAATTTCTCCACAAGACCTGCGAGCAGGAAGGCGCGCGGGAGTTTTTCGGACTCACCGCGCATAAAATTGCCGACCGCATTCTCACCCAATGGCGCAAGTAGATTTCGTCTCCCTCATTCACAAAGCCACCACGCGCGACTACCTCGCGCGTGTCACCGAATTTCCCAAAGCCGAGGCCGCGCAGCTCGCGAAGCAGTGGGCCTACGACTATTGGGACGGTGACCGCAAAGTCGGTTACGGCGGGATGCGCTACGATGGTCGCTGGCGCAAAGTCGCCGACGCGATGGCCGCACATTACGGACTCAAGGCCGGCGACAAGGTGCTCGATATCGGCTGCGGCAAAGGCTTCCTCCTCTACGATCTCACGCAAGCCGTCCCCGGCCTCGAAGTGCGCGGCATCGACATCTCGACCTACGCCATCGAGCACGCCAAACCCGAAGTGCAGGATCGCCTCATCGCCGGCACCGCGGCGAAGCTCCCGTTCGCCGACGGCGAGTTCGACCTCGTGACCTCGATCAACACGCTGCACAACCTCTACTGCTACGACCTCGACGCCGCGCTGCGCGAGATACAGCGGGTCGGAAAGCAGCACCGCTACCTGTGCGTCGAGTCGTATCGGAACGAGGTCGAGAAGGTGAACCTGCTCTACTGGCAGCTCACCTGCGAAGCCTTCTGCACCCCGGCGGAATGGGAGTGGTGGTTCCGGCAGACGGGCTACACGGGCGACTACAGCTTCATCTACTTTGAATAAATGCAGAGTGCAGAATGCAGAATGCAGAAGGGTTCCGCTCCAGCGCTCCCTTCTTTTCTGCATTCTACCTTCTGCCTTCTGCCTTAACTGCCCTTGAAAACTCCCGCCGCCATCCTCGTCGCACAGCGGCAGCCACTCGTCGTGGACGAAGTGGAAGTGCCCGCGCCCGAGGTCGGCCAGGTGCTCGTGCAGATGAAGACGAGCCGCATCTGTGGCTCGCAGCTCGGCGAGATCGATGGGGTGAAAGGCCCGGATCGCTTCCTCCCGCATCTGCTCGGCCACGAGGGCGGCGCGGTCGTGCTCGAGATCGGGCCGGAGGTGAACCAAGTGAAGCCCGGCGATCGCGTCGTCGTGCATTGGCGGCCTGGCGCGGGTTTGCAGATTCGTCCGCCGATCTATCGCTGGGGCGACCGGCAGGCGAATGCCGGCTGGCTCACGACCTTCAACGGACTCGCCGTCGTGGCCGAGAATCGCGTGACGCCCGTTCCGGCGGACTTCGACTTCGAGATCGCCGCGCTGCTCGCCGATACGCTCACCACCGGATTCGGCGTGGTGAACAACGACGCTGCGGTGAAGGTGGGTGAGTCACTCGTGCTCTTTGGTTGCGGCGGCATCGGCCTCGGGGTCGTGCTTGGGGCGCATCTCGCCGGCGCGCACCCGATCATCGCCGTCGATCTGTTCGACCACAAACTCGCCAAGGCCCGCGAATACGGCGCGACCCACACCATCCATGCCCGCGAGAACGACGTCGCTGCCGCCGTGCGGGACATCGTCGGCGCAGCGGGCGCGGATGTCGTCGTCGATGGCACCGGCACGCCATCCGTCATCGAGACGGGCTACCAACTCACCCGGAACGACGGCCGCTGCGTGCTCTTCGGCGTCATGCCGCACGACAAGCGCGTGACCCTCCACACGCTCCCGCTGCACTTCGGCAAAGTGCTTACCGGCTCCGAAGGCGGCGGCAGCCAGCCGCACCGCGACATCCCGCGCCTCGTCCGCATGATGCAGGACGGACGCTTCGATCCGCGCGGCTTCGTCTCGCATCGGCTGAAGTTGCCAGACATCAACGACGCCATCGCCCGGATGCGCGGCGGCGAAGTCATCCACGCGATCATTCACTTTGTATAAATGCAGAATGCAGAATGCAGAATGCAGAATGCAGAAACCTACGCGGCGATAGCCGCCTCACTTCCATTCTGCATTCTACATTCTGCATTCTGCATTTACTCCCGTGCATCTCTTCCTCCTTACCGCAGCGGTCTTCGTCCTCGCGCTGATCGTTCACTTCATCCTGTGGCGGGTCCGGATGCCGCGGCATCACACCAGCGCGCTGCTGATCATCTTTGCGGTGGTCTTCGCGCTCGCGATCCCTCTGTTGCTCGGGGCGGCGCCCGGCTGGCCGGATCGGCTGCGAATCGCGCTGCTCTACCTCGCGGCGAGCCTCTGCTACGTCATCACGTACTCTGCGATCGAAGGCGACAGCCCGACGCTCAGTCTCATGCGCTTGCTCGCGCAAAAGGGTGATACGGGATTGCCCGCGGCTGAGGTCGATCATTTCCTGGCGCGCCGCCCGTTTGTGAAGGCGCGGCTCGCAGCGCTCATCCTCTCCGGTCGTGTCCGCGAGGAAGGCGGGCGATATCGGCTCGCGGGTCCGCCTTCGCTCCCGTTTCAGATCATCCTCGGATTCCGCAAACTCTATGGGCCCATCGCCAAAGGTGGCTGACTGGTGGCCATACGCTCCGTT
The DNA here is from genome assembly GCA_041751075.1 of Chthoniobacteraceae bacterium. Taxonomy (GTDB): domain Bacteria; phylum Verrucomicrobiota; class Verrucomicrobiia; order Chthoniobacterales; family Chthoniobacteraceae; genus JANNXQ01. The sequence goes on along the minus strand of JBGSYE010000269.1, from coordinate 2,662 downwards.
GCTGGGCATCGTCGCGGCACTCGCCTTGAATGTGCTCGCGCAGATCGCGCTCGTCCGGCTCGCTCGCGGTGCGCATTTCCTGCGTTCGGCGGCGGGTGGCTTCGGGGTGGGACTCGTGGCGCTCGTGGCTTTCGAGGCGTTGCTCATCTTCGGCCAGCCGTCCGCGGGGGAGAGTTGGGAAAAGGCGCTGCTGGTCAGCGTCCCGAGCTACATCGCGTTGTCCTACTGCTTCTTCAATTTCATCAACCTCGGCCAGTCCTCGATCCGCATCCGCCTTTACTCCGAGATCGCCGCGGTGCCCGGCGGCGTGAGCGTCGAGCAGATGGCCCGCGAGTACAATGAAGACGCCCTGATGCACGCCCGGCTCCACCGGCTCACCGAGAGCGGCGACATCGTCGAGCGCGACGGACGCTACTTCATCGGGCGTCGCCGGCTCTTGCCGGTGGCGGCGATCATCTTCGGCTTGAAAGCGTTCATCCTCGGCAAAGGGAGCGAGTTCGAGTAGCAGGGATGGCTTTTCCCTCTTCATCTTCATCTTCCTCTTCATCTTCTCACGGCACGGGGATGATGAGGATGAAGATGAAAAGATGAAACCGCGCGAGACCTCACACTTCCCATGCCCGATCCCCTCATCGATCTCACCCTGTTCGTCGCTTGCTACAACGAGGAGGAAAACATCATCGGAACTCTCGACACCGTGGTCGCGGCCTGCCGCGAGGTGGGCATCAGCTTTGAGATCGTGGTCGTGGACGATGCCTCGACCGATCGCTCCGTCGCGCTGGTGCGGGACTACCAGAAGGCGCATCCGGAGGTGCCGCTGCTCCTGCACATGAATGAGAAGAACGAAGGACTCGGCGGCAACTACGCGGAGGCGGCCTTCCTCGGCCACGGCACCTGGTACCGGCTCATCTGCGGCGATAATGTGGAGCCGAAGGAGACGCTGGTGAAAATCTTCAGCCACATCGGCAAGGCTGAGCTGATCATCCCGTATCGTCCCGACGACGTGAAGGGGCGCGGCCTGTCGCGGAAGCTGCTCTCGCGCGGCTTCACCGATCTCGTGAACTTCTGCAGCGGCCACCGCATCCACTACTACAACGGGCTGCCGCTGACGCGCCGCTACTACGTCATGCGCTGGCACTCGAATGCGCACGGCTTTGGCTTCCAGGCCGACCTCATCACGCGGCTGCTCGACCGCGGTGTGAGCCATCTCGAAGTCCCCGTCACCGGCCATGAGCGCGCGGGCGGCGAATCAAAGGCGCTCACGCTGCGCAATTTTTGTTCGGTCGCGCATTCGCTGGTCACGATCCTCATCCGGCGCTTCTCGAAGATCGTCTATGGGAGAAGCTGAGAAGAATAAAGGCAGAATGCAGAATGCAGAATGCAGAAATGAAGCGTGTGAAGCAGGGAAGTGGGTCCGCGGCGCGGAGCTCATTCTGCATTCTGCATTCTGCATTCTGCATTAATCCCCCATGCACCTCGGCCTGGATTTCGACAATACGATCATCTCCTACGACGCGCTCTTTCACCGCGTGTCGCGGGAGCAGGGGCTCATTCCCGACGAGGTGCCGGTCTCGAAGAATGCGGTGCGCGACTTTCTCCGCGCTGCGGGCCGCGAGCCCGCGTGGACGGCGATGCAGGGCGTGGTCTATGGGCAGCGGATGGCGGAGGCGGAGCCTTTTCCGGGAGCGATCGATTTCATCGCGGCGTGCGCGGGGTCCGGGGTGAAGCTCTCGATCGTGAGCCACAAGACCCGGCAGCCGATCGTGGGCGAACCGTGCGATCTGCACGCGGCGGCGGAGCGCTGGCTCGTGGCGTGGAAAGTGACCGCCTTTATCCCGCGCGAGCGCATCCACTTTGAACTCACCAAAGCCGCGAAGCTCGCGCGCATCGCGAAGGAAGGCTGCACGCATTTCGTGGACGACCTCCCGGAACTGCTAGCCGAACCCGGTTTTCCAGCCGGCGTGCAGCGCATCCTCTTCGATCCCCTTCGCGCGCATCCTCCGCAGGCTGGCGTCACCACCGTCGCATCCTGGACCGGGCTGCGTGCGATTTTCGGCCGCCAAAGTGACGCGGACTTTCAGTCCGCGATCCGCGCATGAGCGCCTCCGACGTCCCGATCTCCACACTCGTCGCCGATGCCGGCTGGTTCGCCGATTGCACTGCCACGCCGATCGGCGGCATGGGGAACAATGCCGTCTTCCGCCTCGATGCCGCGGGCCGGCGCTACGTGCTCAAGCGCTACTTCCAGCATCCCGGCGATCCGCGCGACCGCTTCGCGACCGAGCGCGCCTTCTCCACCTTTCTCTGGGAGGCTGGCGTGCGCTGGACGCCCGAGCCGCTGCGGTGGGACGCGGAGCGGCGGCTGGGTCTCTTTGAATACATCCCTGGGCAGCGTCCCGAGCGGGCCACGCCGGAGTTGATCGATGCGGCGTTGCGTTTTTTCCGTGACGCGAATGCACATCGCCGGAGCGAGGCGGCCCGGGTCCTCCCGTTGGCTTCCGAAGCGTGCTTTAGCATCGCCGCGCATCTGGACCGCATCAGCCGCCGCGTCGAGCGGCTGCGGGAGATTCCCACGGGCTCCGAGATCGGCGCGCGCGCCGCGGCCTTTGTCGCGGAAGAACTCGCGCCCGCGTGGGAGCGCATCCTCACGCGGGCCTGCGCG
>JBGSYE010000268.1:0-3548 GCA_041751075.1 Chthoniobacteraceae bacterium | reverse complement strand
GACAAGACGCTCGTCTATTTGCTCCTCTTCCTCGGCTGCTCCTTCGCGGTGATGGCCAGCGTGAAATACGGCACGAACATCCGCTACGCCACCATCTGGGACCTGCCCCTGCGCGTCCTCGCCTTCACGCAATTGACCCTGCTCGCCCGCCGCTGGCCGGCGCGCGCCAACGTGCTGCTCGGTGCCGCGACGGTGCTGCTCTGCGCCTTCGAGTTGCGCCAATACTTCGTCTTCTGCGTCCAGTGGCCCTCCTATGCGCTGGTGCCGGACGACATCTACCGCGCGTTGAAAATCATCAAATGAGTGCGTTCTCCTCCTCGCCCGCGTTCTCCGTCGTCGTGCCTTGTTACAATGAGGAGGAAGCGCTGCCGTCGCTCCTCGAAGCGCTGGTCCCGGTGCTCGAGGCGAAGGTCGGCGAGTCGTGGGAAATCGTGCTGGTCGATGACGGCAGCTACGATCGCACGCTGGAAATGATCGCCCGCGCAAACCTCGAAGACCCGCGGATCAAAGGCGTCGGCTTGAGCCGAAATTTTGGTCATCAGCCCGCGGTCGCGTGCGGGCTCGCGTTTGCCAGCGGCCAGATCGTCGGGGTGATGGATGCCGACCTGCAGGACACGCCCGAGGTGCTTCTCCAAATGTACGCGAAGGTCCACGAGGGCGGCTTCGACGTATGCTACGGCGTGCGCGCGCGCCGCGAAGCCTCGGGGTTGAAGAATGTCTGCTACAAAACTTTCTACCGGATGATGCGCTGGCTTTCCGAGCATCCGTGGCCGGAAGACGCCGGCGATTTCTCGGTCTTCAATCGCCGCGTACATCGCACCATCCTCTCGCTCCCGGAATCCGTGCGCGTGCTGCGCGGACTGCGTTCGTGGGTCGGCTTCCGGCAGACGGAACTGGCGGTCTCGCGCCCCGATCGCCAGCACGGCCGGCCGAAATACAATCTGCTGCGACTCGTCTCGCTGGCCATCAGCTCCTTCACCGGCTTCAGCTACGTGCCGCTGCGGGCTGCCAGTTTGCTGGGTTTGGGCATGGGCGTCGTCAGCCTGCTGCTCGGTTCGCTCTTCCTGCTCAACCGCTGGGTCCCGCACTTCACGCTCCTGAATTACTACATCGGCGCGAGTCCTGGCACGACCACGATCATCCTCTTCCTGGCCATCGTTTCTTCGATGCTCTTTTTCTGCCTCGGCATCATGGGCGAATACTTCGTCGTCCTGCTCAAGGAAGTGAAAGGGCGGCCCACGGCCATCGCCAGCCGCTTGATCGGCGACGTGCCGCTGCGTCCGGCAAATCCTTCCGTCATCTCGACGCCGCTGCTCGAACACGCCGTCTCGCCGTCCCTCTTTTGACCTCACGCCCATGACCCAGGAAATCGTTTACCTCTCCAAACCGGAACCCGTCAGCATGGGCGACGCGTGGTTCGACATCGCCTCCGCCCGGCACTTCTGGATTCAGCGCCGCTTCGAAGTGCTGCACAAGCTGACGACCGGCTTCGATTGGCCGCACCTGAAGCTCGCGGAAATCGGCAGCGGCAGCGGCCTCGTTCAGCGCCAGTTTGAAGATTATCTCGGCGCGGAGATCGACGGCTTCGACCTCAATGAAGTGGCGCTGCGCCAGGCCGCCGGTCTCCGCAGCCAGCGCTTTTGCTACAACATCCACGCGCGCTCCGCATCGCTGCATCGGACTTACGACGGTATCGTCCTCTTCGACGTGATCGAGCACATCGACGACGATCTCGGCTTCCTCGAATCGGCGATCCATCACCTCAAGCCGGGTGGATTCCTGGTCATCAACGTCCCTGCGCTGCAATCGCTCTATTCCTCCTACGACAAAGCCGCGGGCCATGTGCGGCGCTACTCCGCCGAAGAGTTGATCGCGCTCGTAAAAAGTGCCGGATTGAAGGTGGAGCAGTGGACCTACTGGGGCAAGCCGATGCTGCCGCTCCTCGCGCTGCGCAAACGCCGCCTCGAAGCCATGCACGACGCCGACGCGATCATCCGCGACGGCTTCGATTCGCGCGGCGCATTGATGAATGCGGCGCTGCTCACGCTGTCGCGCTGCGAGACGATCCCGCAGCAGTCCAAGGGCACGTCGCTGATGCTGATCGCGCGGATGAGCGACGCCGGGTAAAGCGGTTTAGCCTGCAAAAGTCACGGCGCGCGCAAAGTATTCCGCGACGTTAGTCGGCAAAACTTTCGACGTTCTGGGCGCGTCAGGGCTGGCGAGCGGTGTGCCGACTAAAGTCGCGGAATACGTCGCGCGGTGCCCGCGTACAGACCAGACGGCTGTTACTCTGGGCAGTGATCGAATAATCCCTGTCGGCGGGTCAGGCGATGAGGTCGTGCATCACGTTGCCGGCGACGTCGGTGAGGCGGAAGTCGCGGCCGGCGTGGCGGAAGGTGAGCTTTTCGTGATCGAAGCCAAGCAGGTGCAGGATCGTCGCGTGAAAGTCGTGAACGTGGACTTTGTTTTCGGCGACCTTCGCGCCGTAGTCGTCGGTCTTGCCATAGACGAGGCCGGGTTTTACGCCGCCGCCGGCGAGCCAGGAGGAAAAGGCGGCGCTGTGATGGCTGCGACCTTTGGGGCCGTCGGTGGTGGGCGAGCGGCCGAATTCGGTGGTCCAGACGACGAGCGTGTCATCGAGCATCCCGCGGCTTTTCAAATCGCGCAGCAGGCCGGCGATGGCTTGATCGACATTGCGCGCAAGCGGCGCGTGCGTGCTGATGTCGCTGTGCGCGTCCCAGTTATCATGCGAGCCGACGTCGATGAGCTCGACGAAGCGGGTGCCGCGTTCGACGAGCCGCCGCGCGACGAGGCACTGCCACGCGAAGCCTTTGGTGGAGCCGCGTTCGAGGCCGTAGAGCCGCAGCGTGGCGTCGGTTTCCTTGGAAAGATCGAGCACGTCGGGCATGGCCATCTGCATGCCGGCGGCGGTCTCGAAGGACTGGAGGCGCGCCACGAGCGCGGGGTCGGCGGGATGCTGCTGGAGGTGCTTGCGATTGAAGCGCTCGAGCAGGCTCAGCTCCATCCGCTGGATTTGCGCGGAAGGCGAACGGCGGTTGAGATTCGGGATCGGTTCCGCGCCGCCGAGCACGCGCGTGCCGGCATGGACGCCGGGCAGGAAATCCGCGCTGAAAGTCTGCGTGCCCGCATACGGCAGCTCAGGTGCGAGGACGACGAAGCCGGGCAGGTTTTGATTCTCCGTGCCGAGGCCGTAGCTGACCCACGAGCCGATGCTCGGGCGCGCGAAACTCACCGAGCCGGTGTGCATCCCGAGCGTGGCCTGGAAGTGGTCATTGTGATCGCCGGACATTGAGCGGATGAGGCAGATGTCGTCCATGCACTCGCGGATGTGCGGGAAGAGATCGCTGACCATCGTGCCGCATTTTCCGCCGGGCTTGAACTGCCAGCCGGGCTTGAGCAGGACGCGCTGTTGATTCGAGAGCCCGCCGCCGAGACCGGTCGTCTTGCCGTCGGCCGCGAAGAGCGCGGGCTTGGGGTCGAAGGTGTCCATGTGCGACGTGCCGCCATTGGAAAAGATGAAGATGACG
>JBGSYE010000267.1:0-3775 GCA_041751075.1 Chthoniobacteraceae bacterium | reverse complement strand
TTGCGGGGGGGGAGGGTTGGAGTTGGGCGGGAAGGGTGGAAGGTGGACCGCCGGACTCGTCCTCCTACTCCTACTCGTACTCCAAAGGCCGAGTACGAGTAGGAGTAGGAGGACGAGGAGGCGCGTGCCACTTTCCCGCAGACCCGCACCCGGCACTTTTTCCTCGCGGAGGCACGGCCATTGCCCGTATTTCACCGCGAAATGATTCGCCGAGACTACCTTATCGTAGGAGCCGGGGTCGCAGGACTCGGCGCATGTGAAGGAATCCGCGAGCACGACAAGAAGGGCAGCATCATGCTCGTGGGCAATGAGACGCTGCTCCCCTATCACCGGCCGCTGCTCCTGAAATCGCACCTCGGCAAACACGGCCCGCCGGCGCCGGAGAAACTCCTCGCGCGGGACGCGGCCTGGTTTACGAAGCAGAAGATCGACGTGCGGCTCGATACGCTCGTCACGCAGCTCAATATCGAGCGCCACCTCGCGGTGCTCGGCAATGGCCAGGCCGTCGAGTTTCGGAAGGCCTGCGTCGCCACGGGCAGCCGCGCGCGCCGTCTGCCGATGGCCGGTGCCAATCTCGGCAACGTGTTTTATCTTCGCTCCCTGCGCGATCTGCAGGCGCTGCGCGAGGTGGTCGAGCTTGATCACAATGTGGTCGTCATTGGCGGCGGCTTCATCGCGGCCGAATCCGCGGCTCTGCTCAACCAGATGCCGAAGATGCATGTGCTGCTCATGCACCGCGGGCCGCACATCTGGGGACGCATCATGGAACCGGAAACGGCGGCGTGGCTCACGGGATACTTTGCGAAACAGGGCGTGAAGCTGCTCATGAACGAGACGATCAACGGCTTCGAGGGCCGCACCGTCCTGCGCAATGTGCAGACCAAGAGCGGCCAGCGTTTTGCCGCCGGCGTCGCCATCGCCGCGCTCGGCGGGGAGATGAATAACGCGCTCTTCCTCAACACACCGCTCCACTACCCAAATGGCACGCCCGTGAACGACTACCTCGAGACGGATGAAAAAGGCATCTTTGCCGCGGGCGACATCGCGCTGTATCCGGACCATATCTTCGGGGGCCAGCGGCGGATCGATCATCACGACTGCGCGGTCGCGCAGGGCCGCATCGCCGGCGCAAACATGTCCGGCAAGAAGCGCATCAAGTGGGATTGGATGCCGCATTACAGCAGCCAGGTCTTCGATCTGCACTTCGACTTCGTGGGAGACTTCACGCGGCAGGTCACGCGGGTCGAAGTCGAAGGCGATCGGGCGAAGAAGAAATTCCTCGTGCGGCAATATCACCTCAGCGCGCTGATGGGCGTCGTGCTTTGCAATCAGACGCCGGAGAAGGTCGAGGCCGCGAAGACGCAGGTGCGCGAGTGGAAGCGGGAGATCAAAAAACACGAGCCGGTGTAAAGTGAGGCGGACTTGCAGTGCGCCCCGGCAGACTGCAAGTCTGCCCCACTTTCCCATGAGCCAGCCACAGACCGCCATCACGCCCACTCGCGAGCAGGATTTTCCCGAGTGGTATCAGCAGGTCGTCCGCGCGGCGGATCTCGCGGAAAATTCCGACGTGCGCGGCTGCATGGTCATCAAGCCCTGGGGTTACGGCATCTGGGAGAATATGCAGCGAGTGCTGGATCGCATGTTCAAGGAGACCGGCCATCGCAATGCCTACTTCCCGCTTTTCATCCCGCTCTCGTATCTCGCGAAGGAAGCGGAGCACGTCGAGGGCTTCGCGAAAGAGTGCGCGGTGGTGACGCATCACCGGCTCGAAAGCGACGGCGCGGGCGGGCTGCGTCCGGCGCCGGGGGCGCAGCTCACCGAGCCGCTCGTGGTGCGGCCGACCAGCGAGACGATCATCGGCGCGAGCTACGCGAAGTGGGTGCAGTCGTATCGCGACCTGCCGATCCTCATCAACCAGTGGGCGAACGTGGTGCGCTGGGAACTCCGGCCGCGCCTTTTTCTGCGCACCGCGGAATTCCTCTGGCAGGAAGGCCACACCGCGCACGAAACGAAAGACGAAGCGATCGCCGAGACGGAGCAGATGCTGCGCGTCTATGAGACCTTCGCCTGCGAGTTCCTCGCGCTGCCCGTCTTTGCCGGGGAGAAGAGCGAGAGCGAGCGTTTCCCCGGCGCGGTGCAGACGTTGTGCATTGAGGCCATGGTGCAGGATCGCAAGGCCATCCAGGCCGGCACCTCGCACTTTCTCGGGCAGAATTTCGCCAAAGCCAGCGGCATCGAATTCCTCTCCCGCGAAAACAAGAAGGAACTCGCCTGGACCACGAGTTGGGGCGTGAGCACGCGACTCATCGGCACGGTGATCATGGCGCACTCGGATGACGACGGGCTCGTCCTCCCGCCGCGGATCGCTCCCGCGCACATCGTCATCATCCCCGTCGCGCCGAAGCCTGAGATGCGCGACGCCATCTTTCCCGCCGTGGACAAGCTGGCCGCCGAGCTGCGCGCGCAGAGCTACGCCGGCGAGCCGATCCGCGTCGAGGTGGACAAGCGCGACATCGGCGGCGGCACGAAGAGCTGGGAGTGGATCAAGAAAGGCGTGCCGATCCGCATCGAGATCGGCCCGCGCGACATCGAGAAGGGGACCGTCGCCGTCGCGCGGCGCAACCGTGGGCACAAGGAGAAGGAATTTCCCGCGATGGCGGACTTCGTCGCCTCGGCGGCGGACACGCTCCAGGCCATCCAGGACAGCCTGCTCCAGCGGGCCACCGCGCACCGCGACGCGCACACCGTGCCGATCGACTCGAAGGAAGATTTCTACGCCTACTTCACTCCGAAAAATGCCGGCAAGCCGGAGATCCACGGCGGCTTCGCACTGGCGCACTGGGATGGCTCCCGCGAAGTCGAAGAGAGGATCAAGGCCGACCTCAAAGTCACCATCCGCTGCATCCCGCACGCCACGGCTGCGGAACCGGGCGTGTGTCCTTTCAGCAGCCGGCCCAGCGCGCGGCGCGTCGTCTGGGCGAAGAGCTACTGACCACGCTTGGCAGCGGTGGGCAGAAAAATGGGCGGCCCGGATTTCTCCGGGCCGCCCACCCAACCAATCGATGAAAGTTTGCGACCGCTACTTCTTGAGAGCGTCGATTTTGCTAATCAGTCCCGCCGGACCTCCGCCACCGTAGCCCACCCAACGGGCGAGTTCCTTGCCGTCGCCGTCAAGGACGATGACGGTCGGATAGCCGCGCACGCCAAACTTCTTTTGCAGCTCGGCATTCTGCGCTTTCACATCATCGGCGATGGGCTTGCTGCGTGGAAAATCCAACTCGACCAGGACAAGCTTCTTCTCGGCGTAATCCTTGAACTCCTGCTGGGAGAAAACCTCCGCTGCCTGCTTCTTGCAGGGCGGGCACCAATCCGAGCCGGTGAATTCCGCGAGGAGCAGCTTGTTCTCGGATTTGGCCTTGGCGAGCGAATCCTTGAAATTGTCGCTCCAGCCTTCACCAGCCTGGAGACTGACCGAGCCGAGCACGGCGATCGCAAGCGCGGCGAGGGATTTGAGGAGCATCGTTTTCATTGGTTGGGACGAGGGTGGTTGAGACGCTGCATCCGAAGGCTGCGTTCAAAACTTTTTCGCGGGATTTTTTCTCCCCTCTCAGCCCGCTCGCGCGACCGCCAAACCGACCGCACCCGCCACTGCCAGCACGCCGCCGAGCACCGCGCGACGGCTGGGCCGCAGACCCTCGAGGAAAAAGGAAAGCACGAGGGTGACCAGCGGCGACGTGGCGACGATCGGCAGCACCGTGCCGCTCGGAGTAGTGGC
>JBGSYE010000266.1:0-1908 GCA_041751075.1 Chthoniobacteraceae bacterium | reverse complement strand
CCGGTGAGCGCGCCTTTGCGCACGGTTTCGCGGGCTTTGCGGGCGGCTTCGCGGGCGCGGGCGGCCATGAGGCACTTGTCGATGATGCGCTTTCCGACGCCTGGGTTCTGATCAAAATGCAGCATCAGTCCCTCGTAACTCACCGAGCCGACGATGCTCTCCACCTCGGGCGAGATGAGTTTTACCTTGGTCTGCGACTCGAAGCGCGGGTCGGGATGTTTCACGCTGACCACGGCAGCGAGGCCTTCGAGCACGTCGTTGCCGGTGATGGCCACGTCCTTCTCTTTCAACAGCGAGTTATTCTTGGCGTACTGATTGATCGCCCGCGTCAGCGAGCCGCGGAAGCCGCTGGAATGGGTGCCGCCATCGGGATTCGGCACGGCATTGGTGTAACACAGCAACTGCTCGTTATAAGTATCCGTGTAGTGCAGCCCGATCTCGACGATGACCTTGTCGCGCGTGCCTTTGATCATGACCGGCTTCGGATGTACGACCGTCTTATTCTCGATCAGCCGCCCGACGAACTCCTCGACGCCCTTCGGATGCACGATCTGCACCGGTCGCGCACCTTCCAGGCGTTCGTCGAGGAAGGTGAAGGACAGCGGCGCATTGATATACGCGAGGTCATTGAGCCGCGTGACGATGCGCTCGGCCTTGAACTCCAGGGTCTCCTGAAAAATCTCGGCGTCCGGCTTGAAGGTGATCAGCGTGCCCGTGTGCCGCTTGCTCTTCACCTCCGCGATGACGTGGAGCTGTTGCTTGGTCACGCCGCGCTCGAAGGACATCGCGTGAATCTTCCCATCGCGCGTGACCTCGACCTTGAACCACTCCGAGACCGCGTTCACGCACTTCGCGCCGACGCCGTGAGTGCCGCCGGAGTACTCGTAGTTGCCCTGTCCATACTTACCGCCCGAGTGCAGCCGCGTGAGCACGAGTTCCACGCCGGGAATGCCTTCCTCTTTGTTGATGTCCACCGGGATTCCGCGCCCATTGTCCCGGATGGATATGGAGCCGTCGCTGTGGATGTTGACGTCGATGTGCGTGCAGTGCCCGGCGAGAAATTCGTCCACCGAATTATCGAGCACTTCGGAGACGCAATGATGCAGCGCGCGCTCGTCCGTGCCGCCGATGTACATGCCGGGCTTTTTGCGCACCGCTTCGAGCCCTTTCAGCGAACTCAGGTCGTCGGCGTCGTAGGTGGATTTTTTGGAAGCGGTCTCGCTTTTGGGCGGTTTGGGAGCGTCGGAATCGGCCATATGGGAAGGGTCAAAAAGTGCGGGACAGAATTTTAGGGAAAGGGGTAGGTTACCCACAAGGGGATTTTTGGCGTGTTTGTGGGCCGTTTCCGCAAAATCTTGGGGCCGCTCTGGAGCGGTGACCACAACATGTTGGTGGGCACATTTTTCCCGAAGGCGAATAACGTGGCCGGAGGAAAGCGCCTCCGCCGGCCGCCTGCCGCCAGCGGGAGCGGCGCCGGGGAGGATTGGCTGACGCCGTGTATCGACAGGTGCGCCGTGCTCCTGCGACTTTCCCGGCTGTGAAATCCGCCGTCTGGATTCTCTTCTGCATCCTCCTCGTGGGCCTGGCCGGCGCGGCGCGTTGCCCACAGTTGCGCGACGTTTTCATCGGCGGACGCATCTATTTCGTCGATGCGGATTGCTACTCGCGGATGACCCGCGCCGCGCTCATCGCCGACGGACACGGCCCGGTGCTCGATCGTCACGACTTCGAGAATTTCCCGCACGGCGTGAAACCGCACACGACGGCGCCGCTCGACTGGCTGATCGTGGCGGGGAAGAAGGTGCTGGATGCTGGGTTCTGGATGCTGGATCGGAAACGCACGAGCATCCTGCGCGAGCAGACGCTCGATCTTTCCGGCGCGCTCATCTCGCCGCTGCTCGGCATGCT
>JBGSYE010000265.1:0-5876 GCA_041751075.1 Chthoniobacteraceae bacterium | reverse complement strand
CACCAGCCCCACTTGAGTGAGCCGGTCCACCGCGCCAAAGGCCAGCGGCCCCAGCGTCACCAGCAGCGCGAGTACCGCCATCGCCACGCGGGCGCCGAAGGTCATCGGAACATTGCGGCGGGATCGACGGGGAGAGGCCGGAGAAGCCTGGGTTACTTGCTCCATTTCTTGTGCGCCTTCACATAGACAGGCCGAAAACACTCGGCAAGCCTCTGCCACTCAAACCTGGCGCTTGGGACTTCTTTGGTGCTTGGGTTTTGAAGCACGGTGCCTTTTCCTCCCCGTCCCATGTTTTGGACCGAAGACATCGCCGCACGCTGCACGGGCTCGCAGATCATCAATGACTCGAAGACCCCGAGCGGGCGCGTGCATGTGGGCGCGCTGCGCGGCGTGCTGATCCACGACGCCATCTTCCGCACGCTGCAGGAAAAGGGGATCGCGGCGCGCTATCTCTTCGGCGTCGATGACTACGATCCGGTGGATGAAATCCCCAAGGGCGAGGACGAGCACTTTGGCAAATACATCGGCTGGCCGCTCTGCAATACGCCCGCGCCCACCGGCTCCACTGCGCCGGATATGGCCGAGCATTTCATGGCGGAGTTCTGGCAGGTCTTCGCGGAGCTCGGCGTGAAGGTGGAACGCTACAGGATGCGCGACATCTATCGCAGCGGGCGATTCAACGAGCCCATCGACCGCATCCTGCGCGGCGCGGAGAAAGTGCGGCGAGTGTACAAGGAAGTCTCCAACAGCGACCGGCCCGCGCACTGGTATCCTTATCAAGTCATCTGCGAAAAGTGCGGCTGCATCGGCACCACGGAAGTCTCCGACTACGACGGCCAGTTCGTGACCTACCGCTGCCGGCCCGACAAGTGCGTGAACACGAAGCTGAACCTCGGCCGCGGCTGCGGGCACGAGGGCAAGGTGTCGCCCTTTGACGGACGCGGGAAGCTGCCGTGGAAGCTCGAGTGGGTGGCGAAGTGGGTGCAATTCCCGGTGACCATCGAGGGTGCCGGCAAGGATCACTCCACCAAGGGCGGATCGCGCGATGTGAGCGAGGCGTGCCTGCGGGCGATCTACCCGGAGATCACGCCGCCGATGCGGGTGCCATATGAATTCTTCCTCGTCGGCGGGGCGAAGATGTCGTCCTCGCGCGGCGTCGGCGCGAGCGCGCGGGACATGGCGAATCTCCTGCCGCCCGACGTGCTGCGCTTCCTGATGATCCGCACGAAGCCGAACTCTCCGGTGAACTTTGAAGCCGGAGAGGAGGGCATCGTGAAGCTCTTCAACGAATTCGATCGCTACCAGCTCCGTGCGGCGACAGGCCAGGCCACGCCGGATGAAGCCTGCGTCTTCCGCCTCGCCGAACTCGAACCGCAGGGGGCGTATCAAACGGCAAACTTCCAACTCGTGAGCGCGCTCGTGCAGATGCCGCATCTCGACGTGGTCGCCGAGATCGAGAAGCGCGCCGGACGGCCGCTCACGCCGATCGAGCACCGGCACGTCGCGCAGCGGGTCGCCGCCGCGAGAATGTGGGTGGAGAACTACGCCAGCGAAGAAGAGAAGACCCATCTCCAGCCCACGCTCCCAGGCCGCGCGCAACTCCTCACCGCGACCCAGCGCGCCTTCCTCCACCAGCTCGCCGACGCCCTCCCCGAGACGCCATGGACCGATGACGCGCTGCAAGCAAAGGTCTTCGAGATCGCCCGCCTCACCCCGATCGAGCAGCCCGCCGCTTTCAAGGCCATCTACCGCGTCCTGCTCGACCGCGAGGCAGGGCCGAAAGCCGGCAACCTCCTCGCCTTCCTCGACGTGGGTTTCGTCGTCCCGCGCTTCCGCGAGCTGCCCGTGGATCGGATCGCCTTCTGGCGAGAATCCGCGATCGCTCCCGAGGATCTGGAAAAGTGGCTCACCAAAGAGCGTGAGAAAATCGCCTCCCAAACGTGGACCACCACGATGGAAGGCACCCTCGCCGTCTTCGAAATCACCTTCACGATGAGCGACGGCAAACAGCACCTGAGGCGCCTCGTCGTCGAAGGCCGCCCTGCCGGCGACGGGGTGCAAGGTCTGCTCGCCCGCTTCCAAACGCCGCCGCCCGGAGCGTGCTGAGATCGAGGGGCGGGAGAACCGGAGGTCTTGCGTGCTCGACGGCCGCTGAGCGGTGGCTTCAGCCGCCTTCACTCAGGCGCTTCTTGGGTGCCTCGACCAGCATCGCGTGCGCTTCGCGGAGGATCGCCGGGATGCGATCGGCGAAAGCGTAGCCGTCGAGCGCGGCGGGGACTTTCTCTTCATCGAAGCGCGCGGCGTTGGCGCCGGGGAACCAGTGGCCGGCATTGCCCATGAGGTTGTAGCGCATCTTGCCCCACGCGATGAGGTCGAGGCCTTTGGCGAAATGCCAGAGGCGCACGATTTCCTGCAGATTCACTTCGCCGGGGACATCGATGTAATTCGGCAGGCCGCGCATCCAGCCGGCGCACCACTCGGGACCATGCACGCGGTCGAGCTCGGCGCGCAGGCGTTGCTCGATGGGGGCAACGATCTCCGCGGCGCGATCGCAGTGATCGAGGACGGCGATGTGCTCGTCAAAGTCCTCCGGACACGCGGCGCCGACGCTGAGGGTGTGGACCTGCGGCCGGGCGAGGCAGTAGAGGTCATTGAAGGCAATGGGAGAGAGCGGCGCGCAAAGAGCGGTGAGCCGGGGCGGCGGGGCGAAGAGCATCCCGCCTTTATCCGTGGGGCTGATGATGAAGACGCCCATGTCGCGCGCGGTGGCAGCCTCGACGGCACGCCAGTTGAAGTCGTTCACGAAGTACCAGTGCAGATTCACGTAGTCGAAGGCGTCGCTCTCGATGGCCTGCAGGATCACATCGGTGGTGGCGTGCGTGGTGAAGCCGATGAAGCGGCAGCGGCCTTCGCGCTGGAGCTGTCGCGCCGCGTCGAGGCAGCCGCCTTTGCGCAGCGACCAGTCGAGCAGTTCGGCGTCATTGATGCCGTGCAAGGTGAGGAGATCGACGTGCTCGAGCTTCAGATAGCGCATCGAGGTCTCAAAGGTCTGGAGAAATTCCTTCGCCTTCGCGGAGGGTGCGACCTTCGTCTGCACGATCATCTTTTCCCGCGGCAGCCGCGGCAGAATCCATCCGAGCTGCATCTCGCTCGATCCGTAGCCGCGCGCGGTCTCGATGTGATGGATGCCGAGTTCGAGCGCCCGGAGGACGGTGGCTTCGAGATTCCGCTGGCCGGCTTCCTCGACCTCGGCCGGTTTTACGTCATTCCAGCTCTGCTGACACCGCATCCCGCCGCAGGAAAAGACGGGCATCTGCAAGTCGGTGCGTCCGAAGCGGCGGTATTTCATCCGCGCAGTCTTCGACACTCCCGCCGCCGCGCGCAACGACGATCGCGCGGGCCACCTTGCTCCTACTCTTGAACTTGAACTTGCACTGGAACCGGCCGGAGGAAGTGGAAGTGCAAGAGGAGAGAATCCGACTACCCGAGTCGATAGACGATGCGCGCCTTGTTCAGATCGTAGGGAGACATCTCCATCTTCACCCGATCGCCCGCAGTGAGGCGGATGAAACGCTTGCGCATCTTGCCCGAGATATGGGCGAGCACGAGGTGCTTGTTGGCGAGCTCGACGCGGAACATGGTCCCGGCGAGCACGGAGGTGATTTTTCCTTCGGTCTGAATGGTATCGTCAACTGGCATAATGGAGAACACTGCGGCTCCGCGGGGAACGGAGCGAAGAAAGCGGAGGGGGGACCCGATTCCGTACAACTGCGGTCGCTTTCGAGAAGCACTCCACATCGACACGCGCCGAGCAGAGGGGCGGCGACATTCGCGGTTTTCTCCATAAACGCAAGCGATAGATCGTCACGCGCGCAGATTCCCGGCGGAGGGCTGCTTGCCTGCATCGCCCGAACTGCGTCTGATCCCGCGGTTCCCTCCGCCATGAATCTGCGCGCACTCGTTCCCCTCGCCTTCACGGCACTCTGCACTTTCGCCGCGCGCGCCGGGGAGACGCCGTCACGCATCTCCACCGCATCGGCGCCCGAAAGTGAGTCTTTTCGGATTCCCTCCGCGCCGCGAACCCTGTCCGATGCTCCGTCGTGAAGCCCCATCGCACCCTCGCCCAGACTCGCACTCCCGATGGCGCGACCTTATCGCTCAACGAGCACGACGGTGAATTTTTCCTGAAGCTCAACGGCCGGCAACTCATGAGCACCACCTCCACGACATCGGAGCTGCTGCTCGCGGAGCTGCCATGCACTGGACTGCGGGGCCGCGCGGATGCGTGCGTGCTCATCGGCGGACTCGGCCTGGGCTTCAGCCTCCGGCGGGTGCTGGAGCTCGTGGGGCAGCACGCCACCGTGCAGGTCGCTGAGCTGTTGCCGGAAGTCGTGGCGTGGAATCGCGGATTTCTCCGCGGAGTGAACGGCGCGCTGCTCGATGATCCGCGCGTGGAGGTGATCGTGGGGGATGTCTTCGACGCGATCAGCCGCGCGGGCAAAGCTCGCTATGACGCGATCCTCCTCGATGTGGACAACGGCCCGACCTCCTTCGTGCAGCCCAGGAACTCACGCCTCTACGCCCGCAATGGGTTCCGCCTGATCGCGCGCGCTCTCAAACCGATCGGAAAAGTCGCATTCTGGTCGGCGTGCGCGGAGCCGGCATTTGTGGACAAGCTCGCCCGCGCGGGTTTCAAAGCCACGGCTCATCCCGCGAAGGCGCACGAGCGAGCCAAGCGTGAGGCGCATGTCATCTACGTGGCCAGCCTCGCGCCAGTGCGGGCGGCCGATCCGACTCCGCCGCCGAAGATGCGGCCGGCTGTAAGCCGCCGACGAGACTGCCCGGCCGGCGGCTTTCCCCGCCGAGACTTTCCTAAACCGCAGCCTCCCAGCCGCCCACGCTAGTCTCGGCGGCTGGAAAGCCGCCACTCCCACTCAACGTTAACCCCCCAAGCTCCCATGCGCCGCTTCGCCCTCATCCTCCTCTTCGCAGCCTTTGCGCTCCTCGCCGCGCGCGCCGAGGGCCCGCGTCCGAATGTCCTGATCGTCCTCGTCGATGACGCCGGCTACGGTGACCTCGGCTGCCACGGGCATCCCTTTCTCAAGACGCCCCACATCGACCGCCTCCACGGTGAGAGCGTGCGTTTCACCGACTTCCACGTCGCGCCGATGTGCACCCCCACGCGCGGGCAACTCCTCACGGGCCTCGATGCGCTGCGCAATGCCGCGGCGTCGGTCACCGCGGGGCGCGCCTTTCTGCGGCCGGGCCTCCCCACCCTGCCGGAGAAGCTCGCGACCGCTGGGTATCGCACGGGCATCTTCGGTAAGTGGCACCTCGGCGACAGCCACCCGCATCGTCCGATGGACAAAGGATTCGAGACCGCCGTGTGGATAAAGGGCTGGGGCTTCACCAGCGCGCCGGAATTCTCCAACACGCTCTTCGACGGCCGATACCATCGCGGCACGGAGGAAAAGCGCTTCGACGGGTATGTCACCGACTTCTGTTTCGACGAAGCGATGGGCTGGATGAAGCAGCGAGGCAACGCGCGGGAACCTTTCTTCTGCTACCTGCCGCTCCACGCCGCGCACACGCCGCACGTCGTGCCGGAGAAATACAGCGCGCCATACAAGGGGCGGAAAGCGGCGGCCTTCTTCGGCATGCTCGCCAATATCGACGACAACATTGGCCGCCTCGAAGCCTTCCTCCGCGAGAGCGGGCTGCGCGAAAATACCATCGTCATTTTCATGACCGACAATGGTGGCACCGCCGGTGTGCCCGTCTTCAATGCCGGGCTGCGCGGCCACAAGACGGAGTACTTCGAGGGCGGCCATCGCGTGCCGTGCTTGGTGCGCTGGCCCGCCGGCGGGCTGCGGCCG
>JBGSYE010000264.1:0-4496 GCA_041751075.1 Chthoniobacteraceae bacterium | reverse complement strand
AAGCCTGGAGCGACCTGATTGATCGCCTGCTCGCCAGCCCGCACTATGGCGAGCGGTGGGCGCAGCATTGGCTCGACGTGGCGCGCTACGCGGACACGGGCGGGATGGCGAATGACTTCGAGCGCTCGAACCTGTGGCGCTATCGCGACTACGTCATCCGCTCCTTTAATCAGGACAAGCCATACCATCAGTTCGTGCTCGAACAGCTTGCGGGCGATCAACTCGCCGATGCCTCGGCCTCGGAACGTCTCGGCGGCGATGCGCAGAAGGTCGCGGAGATTCGGAAGAAGGGACAGTACACCGAGGAGGAAGCCGAGCAGATCGTAGCCACCGGCTTCCTGCGCATGGGTCCCTGGGACAATGCCATGATCAAGGACGCGGAGGCGCGGCAAATCTATCGCGACGATCTCATCAATAACATCGGGCAGACCTTTCTTTCCACGCCGCTGCGTTGCTTCAAGTGCCATGATCATAAGTTCGATCCGCTGCCGACGCGCGACTATTACCGCATCTATTCCGCGATCTCCGGAACGCAGATGGCCGAGCGCCCGCTGCGCTTTCTGGCGGAGGAAAAACGCGATGGATTCGAGGAAGGGAAAGCGTTCGTGCAACGGATGCTGAGTTACGCAACCGGGGAAAAGAACAAGATCGTGCGCAAGCGCGAGACCGCCGCGCGCGAATGGTTCGAGGCACACGGGCTGCCTTACCAATCGAACGAGGCCCGCCAGAAATGGCCCGACGACCAGAAGCCTCCGCGCCATATCGGCCTGGACCATGTGGACGCAGGCCAGCTCAAGGTCCGCGAGCAGGACGAGTGGATCTGGCGGCGCGCGCTCGAACGTTATGAACCGATGGCGCAGAGCGTCTATGACGGCCCCGATCCGAAGCTGAACTTCGCCAGCGGCCGCCAGCTGCGGATGGCCGAAGCGATCAACGTCCATTGGCGACCGGACTCGCGGATCCTCATGGGTGGCTCACTGGACGCTCCGGGCGACAAAGTGCAGCCGGGCGTGCTCAGCGTGATCGGACTCGGCGTCGAGGGCGCGCACGGCGATCCGTACGTGCTGCCGGAGGACTTGACCGGACGCCGGCTCGGACTCGCCCGGTGGATCGCCGACGCGCGCAATCCGCTCACCACGCGGTCCATCGTGAACCGTGTCTGGCAGTATCATTTTGGGAAGCCGATCGTCAGCACTCCGAATAACTTCGGCGTGAAAGGCGGCAAGCCCACCCACCCGGAACTACTCGACTGGCTGACCGCGGATTTCCTCGCGCATGGGTGGAAGCTGAAACGACTGCATAAGCTCATCATGACTGCGCAGACTTATCAGATGGCCGCGCAGCACCCGGAGATCGACCAGCTCCGCAACGCCGACCCGGACAACAACCTGTTCGCCTATTTCCCCCATCGCCGCCTCACCGCCGAGGAGATGCGCGACGCCATGCTCGCCATCACCGGCGAGCTCGATCCCACGCGCGGCGGCCTGCCGATCATGCCGGAGATCAATCTCGAGGTCGCGCTGCAACCGCGCATGATCCAGTTCTCACTGGCCCCCGCGTATCAGCCCTCACGCACGCCCGCCGAGCGCAATCGGCGCAGCATCTACGCCTACCGCGGGCGCGGCCAGGCCGACCCATTCCTGGAGGTCTTCAATCAACCCAACCCGAATGAATCCTGCGACCTGCGCGACTCCGCCGCCGTGTCGCCGCAAGCCTTCACCATGATGAACAGCGACCTGATGACGGACCGTTCGATCGCGTTCGCCCTCCGCGTCGAGCGCGAGGCCCAGGCACCCGCGGAGCAAATCGACCACGCCTTCCGACTGGCGCTCGGACGCCTGCCCTCGGCCACCGAGAGAAAGCGCATGACCACTTACCTCCGCGA
Organism: Chthoniobacteraceae bacterium; assembly: GCA_041751075.1. Classification (GTDB taxonomy): domain Bacteria; phylum Verrucomicrobiota; class Verrucomicrobiia; order Chthoniobacterales; family Chthoniobacteraceae; genus JANNXQ01. The sequence continues at coordinate 2,611 of JBGSYE010000264.1, read as the reverse complement.
CATGCAGACCTATCATCGCAGCGCCAAGCCCGACCCCGTGAAGTATCCCACCCGCATTACCCGTTCATTAGTCGAGGAGTTCTCCGGCAAGGTCTTCGAGTACGAGGAGATCCTTCCGGCCTTCGAAAACTACGTTCCCGACCAAAAGCCCGCGGACGTGCGCCCGGAGATCCGCGCCCTCGCCGACGTGTGCCTCGCTTTGTTCAACACCCACGAGTTCGCCTACCTCTACTAGCCCGCCATGAACCACTCGATTTGCTCCCGTCCTGTTTCAAACGCGATCACGCGCCGCCAGATGCTTCACGGCCTCGGCGCCACGCTCGGCTCGCTTGCGTTCACAAAATTGCTCGCGGCGGACGGTCTCGCCGCGCCCGCTGGTCCGCTCGGGAATCCGCTCGCGCCGAAAGTGCCGATGTTTCCCGCGAAGGCGAAGAACGTGATCATGCTCTTCATGGAAGGCGGCCCAGGGCACATGGATACCTTCGACCCAAAGCCGAAGCTCACCGAGTTGCATCAGACCGAGTCGAAACTCGCCGAAGGTCTGGAGACCGGGTTCAAGTTTTTCGTCGGCAGCCCCTTCAAGTTTACCAAAGTCGGACAGTCCGGCCTCGAGATGTGCGACCAATGGAAGTATCTCGCCGACCCCTATGTCGCGGACGAGCTGTGCAACTACCGCGGCTGCCAGGCCGAGTCGCTCAACCATCCCGAGGCGCTCTTTCACCTGAACACCGGCAGCCGGCTCGGCGCCGATCCCGCGCTGGGTGCGTGGGCGACTTATGGCTTGGGCACGCTGAATCAGAACCTGCCCGGCTATGTCGTGATGACCGAACTGGCCTTTCCGCAGGGCGGCGCGCGGAACTGGAGCAACGGCTTCCTGCCCGCCAACTTCCAAGGCACGCGCCTGCGCCCCGAAGGCTCGCCCATTCTCGACCTCGCCTCGCAGCCCTTCAAATCCCGCGCGCACGAGCGCCGCTTCCTCGACGAAATGGCGTTCCTCAATGCCCAGCACGCCGCGCAGCATCCCGAACACCAGGACCTCGCCGCCCGCATGGACACTTACGAACTCGCTTACCGGATGCAGATGGAAGTGCCCGACGTCATCGACCTCGGAGGCGAATCCGAGGCGATGCACGAGTTGTACGGCCTGAACGACAAGTCCACCGCCGCCTTCGGTCGCCAGTGCCTCCTCGCCCGGCGGCTCGTCGAGAAAGGGGTGCGCTTCGTGCAGATTTTCAGCGGCGGTTGGGACAGCCACGATTACCTCGAGCGCGCCCACACCGAGCGCATCCGCAGCGTGGACCAGCCGATGGCCGCGCTCATCCGCGACCTCAAACAACGCGGGATGCTCGACGATACGCTCGTCATTTGGTGCGGTGAATTTGGCCGCACGCCCGACAACAACAAACGTGGCGGTGTCTATTCCCTCGGCCGCGGGCATAACAACCAAGCCATGACCATGCTTTTCGCCGGCGGCGGCGTGAAGCCAGGCATCGTCGGCGCGACCGATGAACTCGGCTTGAAAGCCGTGGAGGTCGTCCACCCCATCCGCGATCTGCACGTCACGCTCCTGCACCTGCTCGGCCTCGACGATAACAAGCTGACTTACTATCACGCCGGACGTTACAAACAGCTCAGCCAATTCGGCGGGCAAGTCATCAAGGAACTCATCGCGTGACGTCGCCGCGCCGCGCGGCCGGGGGACGCCAAACCTCTTCCGCGCCTTTAGCCTAACCCGGCGGCGCGAGTGCAACGAGTGCAACGAGTGCAGCGGAGTTGCAGGACCTTGCGATCCATCCGCGGCCGATGGTCGCGAAGCCCGCTCGCGGCTGATTTCGCACGCCTCCGATGAGTCGATGAGATCCCGGACTGCGCGCCGCGCAGCGACTGTGCGTTCGCGACCGAGTTGTCTCGAAATGGAAAAAAGCCCGGAAAATCCCTGAAAGAGCCAGAAACCCCCGGAAAGGCCCAACCTGCAGAGAAAGAACCCGCCTGCTTCGCAGTTTCCGAAGCGTGCTCGGTCTGTAAAACGAAGGTCGAGTTTTCTCGATTTGAAAAAGGTGGGAGCGGGACAAGTGGGGAGGGCCTCCAGAGTAAAAAGGTGGGAGCGGGACAATTGGGGAGGGCCTCCAGAGTGAAAAGGTGGGAGCGAGACAAGTCGGTCGCGAAGAAAAAGGTGGGAGGTAGGAAGAGATTTTGGGCCGCTTGTCTCGAAAAGGTCGGAAGCAAACGGGGCAAACCTTATGAAACTAGAACCCCAGCCGGGCTCGCCGGGCGGTTTCGGTGGCTATGCAGACCTTCTGCACGCGCGCTGCATCCCCGATGCTTTTACGAATCGCTCGCCCGGTAGCGCCACCCCTCGCGACCCGCGAGGACTCGCTCAATCAACGCCACCGTCTCTGCGGCCCGCCGCGCCAGTCCGTCGAGCGGATCGTCGGCGATCTCCCGCCGCAGGGTGCGCCGGAAGTCCACGATCGCCGGAAACGTTTCCACCACCGCCCGCGCATCGCCGGGCTTTGCGAAATATGGCGCGATCAGCGCCGCGGCCTCGCCGATGAGTGCCGACCGCGCCGGCTGGCACGCGTCCCCAATCGCCTGGTGCGCGCACTCGATC
>JBGSYE010000263.1:0-3942 GCA_041751075.1 Chthoniobacteraceae bacterium | reverse complement strand
GAGCATCGCACCCATGGTCGCGAGGCCGCCGTGCCGGCCATCGGCGATGCTCACTTTGCGCATCTCATTGCCCTTCACCGGAGGCAGACCGTAGTGGTCGGCGAGGATGGAATTGACCCACGTCTCCTTCGCGTCGAGCAGGTCGAGGATGCTGCGATTTTCCCGGATCACCGCGGCGAGCAGCAGCGCGGGCTCCTGGCGCATCGCCGCGATGACGGGCTGGCTGGGGCCTTCGATGACGGAGAGGTTCAGCCATTGCTCGGTGAAGGCCTGGGAAAAATCGAGGAACCGCGGGTCGCCGACGAGATAGGCGAGGAGCTTCTGGGTATTGGCCGGGTCGCGCAGGTTTCCCTGAGCGGCGACTTTTTGCAGGGCGGCATCGGGCGGGGACATCCAGAGGAAAAAGGCCAGCCGCGTCGCGAAGTCGAAGTCGTCGATCTCGGCCAGGTTCGCGGCGGAGCTGCCGGAGAAATTCAGCAGGAAGCGCGGGGAGACGAGCAGGCCGACGATGGCATCGCGCAGCCCCTCGGTGTGGGAGCGGGTCTCGGCCACGGTGTCCTTGTAGATATTCACGAAAGGCTGGAGCTGCGCAGGCTCCGCCGGCCGGCGCCACGCGCTGCGCGCGAGTGGATCGAGCACGGTGCGCACACCCGCCTCATTCGCCGGCGCGGCCAGGATGCGCTGCGCCACCTTTTTCACCGAAGACTCGGGGTGGTTCGCGATGACGACCGCGTTCACCTGGATGTCGCCTGGCTTCAGGAAGCGGCGTTCCGGGTGGCGCTTTTCGTAGGCCTTCCGGTAGGCCTGGTTCGAGTCGATGATCGCATCCAGGTCGAAGCCGAACGTGTCGCGCAGCATGTAACGAAGCTGGTCATTCGTCAGCTCCATGAGCATCGCGATGCGCTTGCCCACATGATCGTAAGGTCCCTCGGCGGTGGTGAAATTGAGGTAGCTATTCTTGTCGTAATCCGCCTCCCCGCGCTTCATCAAAAAGTCCGCAAGCTGGGCCTCGCGGTAATACGTTTTGATTACCTTGTTGAACTGGTTCTCGCGGCCTTTTGCCCCTTGGACCTTGAGGAATTTTTCCGGCATCACGAAGACCGGGGCCTTGCCCGTGGCGGCCGCGGTTTCCAGCTCCGCGGGGACCGGCGCGGGCTCGAACTTCGGCTGGATGAGCGGCGTGGAGCCGGGGTCCGCGGCAAAGGTGATGGCATTGAATCCGCCGCTGGCATTGACGATCACGCGGTAAGCCTTTGTCTCCCGGCCCTCCACGAGGAAGCTATCGATCTGCCGCCCGCCGACAAAGACCTGAAGCGCCCCCTGCGGCTCTCCGCCGATGACCGCCGCGGAAATGAGGAGTTCGTAAAGACCGTCGTGCGGGAGGTTCACGCCGAAATGAAAGGGCTTCTTGGGGTTGCCGAGAGAAACGCCCTTTTTGTCCTCCGACAGCCCCACGGAACGGTCGCTGGAGCGCTTCCATTCCTGCGCCATGTCGAAGGTCTCCGTCCACTTCGGCTTGCCGTAGCTGAGGACGGCATCGGCGGCCCGCTCGGCTTCGCGGAGAAAGTCCTGGAGTGCGAAAAGCGGGAACGTGAGATTGCCGCGGTCATTGGTGAAACCGGTCGAGCCCTCCGGATCGCGGCCCAGATAAATCCCGCTCTGGAGGTCCATCCCGAAAAGGTCGCGCAGCGAGTTGTTGTATTCGATCCGAGTGAGGCGGGAAAGGCTCACGCGGCCGGGATCGGCGAGCTTCACCCAATCCGCGTTGACCACGTTCTTGGTGATCCAGGAGATGAGCAGTTCGCGCTCCGCCTTGGTGGGCTGCGGCTTGTCCTCCGGCGGCATCTCGCCGAATTCGAGGAGGTCGTAGGCTTCCGTCCACACCCCGCGATGCCGCAGCACATCGTTGTAGGATTTGAAATCCGTAAAATCGATCCCCGCCTTCACGTCCTTCCCCCCGTGGCAATCGACGCAATACTTCTGCACCAGCGGCAGGATTTGCTTTTCAAAGGAGTCGTCCGCGACCCCGGCCGGTACGGCACCGACGAGGAGCAGGAGAGCGATGGGAAGTGGGAATCTCATTTGGGTCGGGAAGGAAGGAACTCGTCCGCTTTACATGGCGCGGCTGGCCGCGCGGTTACCCCGCCAAACTCGCCGAGTTTACGAAAGGCGGAGTTGAGAGTTGAGGGTTGAGAGTTGAGTGGTCGGATGGAACGACTGGCGTGAATTCGCTCGCTCACCCGCTGGGGGAAGATCGCCCGTGCGGTCAGTGGCTGGGATTCATCCACTCAACCCTCAACTCTCATCACTCAACGCCGTTTTAGGTTCTAGATCACGGCGCCTTTTTCTTCGCGGGTCTGCGCGTCGCCCGGCCCAGCCGCGGGCCAGTGCTGACGGATCTGGTCCCCATCGGCGCCTGCGGGTCGCCGGGTGGATTACTTCAGGTACCAATCCGCGCCGTCGGCCATGACGGAGGCGTTGATTTCGAGGAGTTGCTTTTTCATTCGCTCCAGGCGCTCGGGCTGTTGCGCGGCGAGGTCGGTCTTTTGCGCGGGATCGTCCCGCAGGTGGTAGAGCTGCCAGCCGGTGTAGCCGCCGGATTTGAGCGCGGGAATCCACGCCTCGCGGAACGTGTTGTCGGTGGAGAGTTCGTAGTCGGGGAAGGCGACGAGCGACCAGTCGCCGTCGCGCATGGCGACGATCGGGCGGGCTTTCTGAAGGTGCCAGAACAGCGGCTGACGGCGGGTGAAGCCGGTCGGATCGCCTTTCAAAATCGGGCTCAAGTCGGCGCCGTCGAGGTGGACCGCGGGCGGGGCGATGCCGAGCATTCCGCAGACGGTCGGCAGGACATCGACGAGTCCGGCGGGCTCGCGCGACACGACGCCGGCCGGGATGTGGCCCGGCCAGCGAAAGATACCGGGGACGCGGATGCCGCCTTCCCAATTGGAGCCCTTCGATCCTTTGAAGGGCTCGGTGCGCTCCTTGCGGTAGCTGCCATTGTCGGAGGCGTAGAGGATGAGCGTGTTGCCGGCGACGCCCATGGTTTCGAGCTTCGCCAGCAGGCGACCGATCGCCTGGTCGGTGTGGTCGATGGTGGCGGAATAAAGGGCACCGTTCTCGCCGCCGTATTTCTCGATCAGGGCGTCGGGCGCGGCAAGCGGGGCGTGCGGCTCGTGGAACCAGAGATTGAGGAAAAACGGCGCGTCCTTGTCGCGCTCCTCGTCGAGCCAGCGGATGGCATCATCGACGACGATCTGGCAGGAATATCCCTCGAGCTTCCCGACGCGCCGGCCGTTGCGGATGAAGTTGACGGGATCGCGGTGGCTGGGCTCGGCGTTGTTCGCCGTGGCCATCCAGTAGTCGAAGCCGTGATCGGCGGGCGTGGGCTTGGCGCGCTTTTCCGTGGGGAGGCCGAGGTGCCACTTGCCGATGTGCGCCGTGGCATAGCCTTCCTTTTTCAAAATCTCGGCGAGGGTGATCTCGCGCGGGAGAAGGTGCGACCACTGGGTGCCGTCGTTGATCCAGCTATAAACGCCGGTGCGGATATGCTGGCGGCCCGTGAGCAAGGTGGCGCGCGACGGCGAGCAAACGGCGCAGCCGGAATAGAAGTCGGTGAAGCGGATGCCCCCGGCGGCAAGCCGGTCGATATTCGGCGTGGCGACCGGGCCGTCATAGCAGCCGAGGTCGCGGTGGCCGAGATCGTCGGCGAGGAGGATGACGACATTCGGGCGAGCCGCCGCCGTGGTAGCAAGGCAGAGCATGGCCGCGGCGATGAGGAAACGGCGGAGGTTGATCATGATGGGAGGGCGGAAGGCGCCCGGCTCGGCTCAATCCAGTCGCGGCGCCCACACGCCAGTGCCCAATGCCAGCGGGGTGCCGGAGGGCGGGAGCGTGCTTTTCACCGCCGTCTGGAGTTGCGCGGAGAGGTCGGTGACGGTCGCC
>JBGSYE010000262.1:0-9700 GCA_041751075.1 Chthoniobacteraceae bacterium | reverse complement strand
GGCTGGCGTGAGGGTGGCGGTCCGCTCGCCGCCGAGCTTCACGGTGCCGCCGAGTTTGTCGAAGACGGCGGTGCAGGCGCTGTTCGTGACTTTGCTCGTCACGGCGAGGCCGACGGAGTTCGGCGCCGCTGGGAAGGAGATCGCTTGCGTCGTGCCGAGCGGCTGCCACGCGCCGGGCACGCCGCCGTTGTCCGCGGCGTAGGAAGCGGTGAAATTGCTCCCCGTTCGCGAGAGCCGCAGCCAGCACGGTGCGGCGACTTGATTGATGGTCAGATTGGTAGCCGCCGTCCCCGCGTTAGTCGCGCGATATTGGAAGCTCACGCCGTTGCTCGGCGTCACGCAGGCAAAGGCGTAGGGCGCTGTGTCAGTGTCCGCCGCGCGCATCATCACCCCGGCTTTCGAATCGAAATTTGTGTGATCCATGCTCTCGACGCGCGCGATGACCACGCCGTCGCCGTTCAGCTCCTGCCGCACCCAGCGGAATTGGTCCGCCGTGCCGCCGATATTCGCGCCCGCGCCGGCGATGATGAAGGTGCCGTGATCCTGGGTGAGCGATCCGGCCGTGGTCGGCGATCCGAGGTCGGAGTTCGTCCACGCCGCGGGCGCGGGGCTGAGGACGATACCGCTCAGCGGCAGCACCGCCGCGTTCGACGTGGCCGCGGTCACGGTCAGAATGCGCGCCTCAGATTCCGCATCCGAGAGCGTGAAGGCGAGGGGACCGGAGGTTCCGCTCACGGGGATATTTTGATTCGGCACGTCGGTGATCGCTGGCGGTTGATTCGCGCCCGTGACGTTCACGGTGAGCGTGCCTGTCGTATTCAAGCCGTTGTAGTGGCGGGTCGAGTAGCTGGAGAGCCCCCAGATTTCCGCGCGTCCATTGAGCCCGCTCTGGAAGAGCACGTCGTCGAAGCTGCCGTCGAACCAGCGGTCGAGACTCGCGCTGGTACTGTTGTGTCCGCCGATCATCAGCGACGCCGTCTGGCTCACATTCATCGTCACGGAGGCGACCGAGCCGAGGAGAAAGCCGTCCACGTAGAGCGTAAAGGTGCCGACGTTCGTCCCCGTCCGGTCATAGAGGAGCGTGAGGTGATGCCACCCGCCGGTGAGCAGATTCGGCCCGACGATTTCTTTTTCCAGTCCGCCGGAGCCCCACTTCTGCAAGCGGAGGGTGTCGCTATTCGCGGGGAAGAAGAGTTCGAGCTCCGCCTCGGTGCCGTGGCCGTCGCCGCCGCCGAGGTGGAAGATGAAGTCGTCGGTGTCGCGCGTCGAACGGTTCACCCATGCGGAGAAGGACCAGTCGGCGTCGTTGTAGTTCTGGTCGGTGGCCGTGAGCGTCCGGCGCAGCCGCGCTCCGCCGGTGCCGCTTTCGGACAGGCCGAGCGATTGCTTGGCGTAGGGCGCCGCCGCGGGCGGGACATCGGTGAAATACGTGTACTCTCCACCGACACCGGCGACTTCGAGCGTGCCGATGCGGTTGAAGTTCGACTGGTCCGTGCTGCGCGCGTCGGTCGAGACATCCGGCGGCTCGAAGTCATACAAAAAGAGCACCCGTGTCCCGAGGGAGAGATCGCGCGCGGTCACGCGGAAGGACGCGGTGCCATTGAAGTCCGGCGACGGGGTGAAGCGCGCGGTGTAGCCGTCGGGGAGGAGCGTCACCGTGCCATTGCGCGCGCGCTGCAGGGTGAAGGAGATCAGCTCGTCCGGCGTGAGGTCGTCGGCGACGACGTCACGGAGGTCGATGTCGATGGGCGTATTCTCCGGCGTGGTGCGCGTCGTGAGCGAGAGCACCGGCCGCGCATTCACCGTCACCGGCCAGACGTAGCTGCTCATGCCGCCCTCAGGATCGGTCGCGGTGATGGTGATATCCACCGGGCCGCTGACCGTCGAAACCGCCGCCGCCGTGACCGTCCGCACCGTGGTGCCGATCGTTCCGAAGGTGACGCTGGCGTCGGGAATGATCGCCGGATTCGACGAAGTGGCGGTGAGCGTGAGGTTCGTCACTGGCGTATCCGCATCGAGCACCGGCAGGATCACCGCGCCGGTGTTCGAGCCTTGATCGAGCAGGCCGGGTTTCATCGCGCTAAAGTACGGCGCTCCCGGAGGTGCGATGAAGTTCACGTTGAGCTTGCTCGGTCCGACCGCTACCGGATTGGTGAAGTTGTCGGGATTGATGGCCAGCCCGGTCTTCGTCGCCGTGAGCGAATAGCTCCCCGCAGCCAGCCCCGTGATGGCGTAGTAGCCTTCGGAATCCGTGGTGTCGCTCTGCGTCGCACTCGCGCGCACGACGGCCCCCTCGACGAGCGCGCCGGCCGTAGTCGCGACGGTGCCTTGGATGAAGAAGGTCGTGCTCGTTCCGACCTGCACCAGCACCTGCCCAGTGGCGACCTGGCCCTTCATGTCGCTGACGCGGCAGCGCACCGTCCGCGTGCCGCTCGTGCTCCAGCTTTTCGACGCCGAAGGCAGGTTGTTGGCCGTGAAAGTCCCGTCACCCCAATCCCACGAATACCCCAGCGTGTCGCCATCGGGATCCGTGGCCGTCGCCGTGAAGGTGACGCTCGCGCTCACCGCGGGGTTCAGGTTCGTCGCCGACATCGACACGGAGGGCTTTTGATTCCCGGTGAATGGCCCGCGATTCACCGTCACATCGATCCACGTCGTGCCGTCGGGGTCCGACCCCCGCAGGACCGGCGTGATGTGAATCCCCGCCACCGGGTCGGAGAAGGTGCGTCCGATGAGCACTGGCGCGTCGTCTTTGGTGCTCGTCGAGGGCGCGTAGTCGAGCAGCAGCGGTTTCATGCTGCTGATGTTCACGTCGCCCCAGTTCAGGACCACGCCATCACGCATCCAGAGATTCGTATCCGCATAGTCCTGGCGGTACTCGATCCAGTAGTCATTGCTCGTGCCGGTGCGATCCACGGCGATCGCTTTGGCGCCGGTCGCGGTGCTGCGATCGAAGGCGCGAAGGCGCGTCGTCGTGGTGCCGTTGGCGGTGATCTTCACCACGTCGCCATCCACGATCCAGTCGAGATGATTCTTCTGCCGCGCGCCAAAGTGTGCATCCATCGAACTGCTCGCGCCGCCCATTTGATCGAACGGATTTCCATACTCCACCGCCGCGCCGGAGCCGATGACGGTGCCGTCGTCGGTATCCCAGAATCCCGCGTGATTGAGCCCGAAGTTGTGGCCGACCTCGTGGCTGCCCACGCCCAGATTCCACTGCGAGTTTGCCAGCCACGCCCCGCGCGCGCCGACGTAGGCGATGCCGCCAAAGCTCACGTCCGGTTTGTCGCCCGTGACCACGATTTCGAAGTTGTAGTTCGTGTAGTTGTAGCCCGCTGCCGTCGCGGCCGCGCGCGCCGCGGCGAGCAGCGTGCCGAAGCCGGTGTAGCTCGCGTGATTGTTCGGCAGCCGCAGCGTCGGGGTAAAAGCAGAGCCGGCGCCGAGAGCGGTCCAGTTCAGCTTTCCGTAGGACATCTCCGCCCAGTGCGTGCCGAAGTTCGCGATCAGCGTGGTCAGCGTCGCGTCGCTCACCACCTGTCCCGGAGCATCGGGAAAATCCACGCGGATGATCAGCATCTTCTTCGTCCCCTCCGTGTAGATCGTCGGCGGCGGTGGTGGCCCTCCGCCGCTGCTCGCGCCGAGGATCGACTCGTCGCCAGAAGCCGCAATCATCGCGTCGAGCGCGTGGTTCGGTCCGCAGAAGAAGGTGTGCTGTGTGCCGTCCCAATCCACGACGACCTCGTCGTCCTGTCCGGTGGTCACTTCGCCCGACTCGGGGCAGATCGCGGCGCCGCCTTTCGCGTGCAAGTCCTGCACTTCCACCGGCTCCAGCACGCGCCCCGGCAATTCGGTCATCGCGAGCTTCCCATCGAGAGCGATGCCTTGGACGGCGATGCCCATCGTCGTCGGCACGAGATCGCGCTTGCCGAAGGTGAAGGCGTCGAACTTCCGCCCGTCCTGCATCTCGACCTCGCGCTGCACCGGACGGACGAGCATTTCCTTTCCCGGCGCCGGCAGCGCGGCAATCACCCACAGGTCGCCACGCCCTGCGACCGGTTTCTCGAGCTGCGCCACGATCTCAGGCGGAAGGGTGCGCCGGACGGCCACGGGTACCGCGAGTTCCAGTGCTCGCTTGGGATTCTGGTCGATGAGGTCGGCCATCTGATTGCGCCGCTGTTCGACCAGCGCCAGCCCTTCGTCGATGAGTTCCGCTTTTCGGGCCGGGTCGGCTGCCGCTGCCCAGCGCTCTGTCCAGGTGCGAAACTCCGCAAAGACGCGCTCCGGCATCGGCGCCTGCCAGCGCACATCCTGTCGCAGGCTGCGCACGACCTCGGCAGCGGTCGCCGGCGTGGGCGCAGGAACGGGAACGGCCCTGTCGGCGGCTGCTGTGGGCTGCTGCTCCTTCCGCGCATCGGGAGTGCCCTGCGCCGTCTGCGCCAATGAGGTCACCGTTTCGTCCTCCGCTGCTTCGTTCTTAACCGAAGTAGAATCCACCGATGGCTCCGTCAACCGCGGCCCGCGGAGCGACAACGCCCACCAAACGACGGCTCCTGCCAGGATCAGAAAAACGACGAGGAGAGAAAGACGGGGGCGTGAAGAATGCATGGAGGGTGGTGAAGGGGGCAGGCGAACCGCGCGCCCGACACTACCGGTTCAGGCACCCTTCAGCAAGGCCATCTGCGATCAAGGGCGTGCCTGCGCCGACGCTACTTCTTTCCAGCCCGGGCCACGATCGCGCCGCCAAGGCTCTCCCGGAGGGGATCGTCCTCCTCCCCGCCGAATCCAAAGTGCAGATGCCGCCGCCAGCCTTCGCCGTGCTGGAATTTGCGCGCCTGTTTTCCCATCGAGCGGGAAAACCCATCCATCGTCGCGAGGTAACTGTCCATGCCCTGCGTCTTGTCGAGCCACTCCTTTTGCGACGCATGGCAGGCGAGGGTGGCGCGCTTCGCGGCATGGACGCTCGTCGTATCGACGATCAGTTCCGGCGCTACCGGCTCGCGCATCGGGGTGCATTGGCCGTGCGGCATCGCGTGATAGATCGTGCAGGGATCGAGCGTCGCCTTGCGCCGCGGCAAGGTGCGGAAATTCGGGATGCCGCGCGCGAAGGTCGCCGTCACGGCGAGCCGCGCAACGATCATGTGATCCTCCATGTAATCCTGGAGGGCATGGGTAAGAAGGACGGTGGGGCGCGCCTCGCGCACCACGGCGCAGATGCGGCGGATATTCTCCTCCGTGTAGAAGATCATCAAGTCGTCGCAGAAGGGCGCGTGCCACTTTGCGCCGAGCATCTTCGCCGCTCTCTGCGCTTCCTTCCGCCGGACACGCGCCGTCTCCGCCGCGGACATCACGGTGCTGCCCATGTTGCCTGTGGAGACATTCAGATAGTGGATGTCCCAACCCTCTTCCCGCAGTCGCAGGAGCGTGCCGGCCATGACAAACTCGATGTCGTCGGGATGCGCGGCGATGGCCAGGGCGCTGCGCATCCTCAGAGAATGCGATCCGTCGAACGAATGCCGGGAATCAGGTCGAAGTGCGCGTCGTGCGTGAGCACCACCGCGCCGATGCGCCGCGCACAGCAGGCGATGACGATGTCAGGCAGCGGCAGGGTGACACCGCTGCGGTCCAGCTTCCAGGCGAGCGTCTCCGCTTCGGCCCACAGCTTGTTGTCCGTCGGGACATAGAGCATTACGTCCCAGCGGGCGTCGAATTTGCGCAGCAGCGCGGAATTCTTGATGCCACGCCCCACCTCGCAGCGCACGATGCCGCAGGTGGCGACATCGCGCGCCATGGCGATGGGGATCAGCTCTTCCAGCGGGTCGGCGCCCTCGCGGAAATGCCGAATGTACCAACTGCTATCGACGAGAACGGGGCTTGCGGCCATACCGGACAGGCGTGGGCGGTTTGAGCGATTTGGCAGCACCAGCCTCGCCCGGTTTCACGGGCTCTTCGGCTACCTGGGCGGTGTCTTGATCCGCCCAGGACTTTTCGTCGTAGGCATTCTTCCAATCGACGGAACCTACTCCTTCGGACAAGAGGGCGATCAATTTGTTCCTCCTGTCGATTTCGGCCAAGGCGGCGTGAATCGCCTCGGTCTTAGTCTTTGCTCCAGTCATCGCGACGACCCTACTGAGCAAGTCATCATCAATATTCAATGTGAGTTTCATGCTGCAAGCATACATACTAGGTATGTATCCACAACATCTTTCTTCAACTTTTTCTACGCGCTCTATCCTGCGATCTCACTGAGCTTCACGGCGCGGCCCTCCTTTGCCGATTTGTCCGCCGCGGCGATGACGCGGTGTGTGGCGAAGCCGTCCGCGAAGCTGGTGAGCGGCATGTCCTTGCCGGCGTCGATCGCATCGAAGAATGCCTGAAATTGCGTCTGATACGGATGATCGCTCACGTCGCCGCTATCGAGCATCTTCATCGAGAGCTGCGACCAGGAGTGTTTGTTCAGCCCGTTGAGTTTTTGGGAGTGGAACTTGTTGTCGAGGATCGAGCCTTCGCTGCCGACGAGATGCGTGTGGAAGTAGTACGGCTGGAAGCAATCCACGACCGCCGCCGTCTTGCCGATCGCGCCGTTCTTGAATCGCAGGATCGTCGTTGCGCACGTCTTGTATTCGTAGGCCGCGAAGATGGGATTGGCGCTCTGCGAGGCGTAGCTCGTGACCTCGGCGACCTCGCTGCCCATGCAGAGCAGGAGCGCGTCGAGCGCGTGGCAGCCGGCGGTGAGCAGGGCGCTGCCGCCGAGCTTCTTTTTCGTGTTCCAGCGGTACTGCCCGTACCACGGCCCGATGCCGTGGTAGTAATCGACTTCGCCGTAGTGCAGCGCGCCGACGAGTCCCGCGTCGATGGTCGCCCTGGTGGCCTGGAACTGCGACGACCACCGGCACTCAAAGCAGACGCACACTTTCACCCCGCTTTTTTTCGCGGCCTTCTTCATTTCGACGATCTCGCTCCACTCGATGGCCAGCGGCTTCTCGACGATGATGTGCTTGCCGGCCTTTGCCGCCGCGATGAAATGCGCCGCGTGCTGGTCGGGGTAGCTGGTGATGTCGATCGCGTGGATGTCCCTGCTGACGAGCATCGCACTGAGGTCCGTGTAGGTCTTGATCGGCGAGCCATGGCGCGCGCGCAACTCGGCATCGTCGAGTTTTCGTGAAGACCAGACGGCGGTGACCTGGGCTTGGGTGCTGGCGTTGATGGCGGCGATGTGGGCAGTGGCGGCCCAGCCATAGCCGATGACGGCGACGTTGTATTTTTTGCTCATGAGGAGGTGAATGTCCGTGCAGGAAATCAGCTCGATGCGGGTGAGCCAAGCCACTTCACCGCGCGGTCATTCCCGCTGCGGCGGTTGATTGCCGTAGAGCCAGCCGTCGCCCTTGTGCGGCGGCGCTAGCGGACGCTGCGGGAGCGGCATCGGTTTGAGTTGCCGCGCGAGTTCGAGGCCCACATCGCGAATCTGATCGCCCCCGGTGATCTCCAGATTGCTGTAGCTCGAGAGCCGCGTCTCGTAGCCGCCGCCGGTCTTCAGGTCGAAGGCTTCGAGCGTCGGCACATAGCCGACGCATCCATTCGAGAGTTCGACGGGGAAGGTCATCGGAAAGCCGCTGCCCTTTTTCCAATCGAGCCCGTACTGGCAGAAGTATTCCGCGGGACTCGAGAGGCACACCACCGGGCCGATCTGTATCGCCTGGCCTTCCACCTCCACCTTCGGCGTCTTCGCGATCAGTGCATCGAGCATCACCGTCTCCTTCGCCCACACCCAATCCGGGCCTGCGTCCTTCGGATCTTTCCGCACGAGTTCCAGCGCCGCCTTCACCCGCTCCGGCGCGGGTTTGCGGCGCGGGATCGACCATGTCTTGTGCCGCACCTCCACCGGCACTTCCGAGATGCGGGTTTGCGACATGCCGAGCAGCACCTTCAAGGCTTCCGCGCCGACGCGCCCTCCGACAAATTGCGCCCAGGCATCACTCTCGGGATTCGTGTGCGGATCGAGATTGTTCACCTGCGTGATGTCGCCGCAAGTCCCCTGGAGGAAGACCACGCCAGTGTCCGCACCGTAGTAACCCTGGATCACCTTCTCCATGTAATAGATCCAGTTCGCCGAGATCCACGGTCCGCTCGTCGTCGCGTGGCAGGCGAAATTCACCACGCAGCCGAGCAGCTTGCCCTCGGGATTCCACACGCCGATCACACCCACCTCCGGGTCCACCGGCCCGGCGAAGTCCACATTGTTCGGATTGCCCTTGCCCGGATGTGAGGCGGCGAGGCCGTTCTTCATGCGAATGCGCCGGTTGAAAGCCACGGTCGGTTCGTGCCCGACTCCAAATCCCACCGTGACCTCGCCGCGACCGTCATGCGCCGCCACCACCGCATCGACGATCGCGTCGCGCACCGTGTCGAGATACGCCGGATTCGCCATCGAGGATTTTTTGTAGGCGAGATCCTTCACGAGCTCCGAAGCGTGGTCGTATTCGCCGGGCAGAACCATCCCGACCGGCCCGGAGGAATGGGAATGCGAAGCGCCGATGAGCACCGCTTCCGGAGCGATGCCGCAGCGCGCCGCGATGAGTTTGCGCGTTTCGACCACAAGCGGACGCGGCACCACGAGCGCGTCGAGCCCGACCAGTGCGACTTTCGTTTTCCCATCATCAAAGACCGCCGCGCGCGCCTTGCACGGATCGTGGATGCGTTTTGAAAAGGACTTGCCGTAGCCGCCCGGCACTTCCATCCCGACTTCCGGAGTGATGGCGCGTTCGGCGAAGCCAGCACGCAGCGCGGCATCGACGGTGAAGGGAAGGAAACAGGCGAGTGCTACGAGAATGCGGATGTTCATAGGGCAAGAGCAGGATGGAGGCAGCCATACGACCTGGTGACCAGCGCGATCTTGTGCCCAGTTTTCCGGCCCGACAGAGCGGAGGGCGTGGGCTACAGCAGGTGCCCCATCTTCACCTTCTTGGTCTCGAGATATTTCGCGTTGTGCGGATTGATTGGCGACTTGATCGGCACCACTTCCACGATCTCCAGCCCGTAGCCCTCGAGGCCGATGACCTTCTTCGGGTTGTTCGT
Source organism: Chthoniobacteraceae bacterium (assembly GCA_041751075.1). Taxonomy (GTDB): domain Bacteria; phylum Verrucomicrobiota; class Verrucomicrobiia; order Chthoniobacterales; family Chthoniobacteraceae; genus JANNXQ01. Next base: position 628 of record JBGSYE010000262.1, on the reverse strand, counting down.
CAGGAATCGCATCTTCCGCACGCCGAGATCGACGAGGATCTGCGCGCCGAGGCCGTAGTCGCGCAGCTCGGCGGGGAAGCCGAGTTTCTCATTCGCTTCGACGGTATCGAACCCTTCCTCCTGAAGTTTGTAGGCGTGGATCTTTGCGGGAAGTCCGATGCCGCGGCCTTCGTGCTGCCGCATGTAGAGGAGCACGCCCGCGCCCGCAGCTTCGATCTGCTGCATCGCGGTGTGAAGCTGACTGCCGCAATCGCACCGCTGCGAACCGAAGACGTCGCCGGTGAGGCATTCGCTATGCACGCGCACGAGGGTGCTCTTCTTCGACGAGATCGTGCCCTTCACCAGCGCGAGGTGATGCGTGCCGTCGATCACGGCGCGATACATGTGCAGGTCGAATTCGCCGAAGTCGGTCGGGAGCTTGATGACCTGCTCGCGCTCGATGAGCCGCTCGCGGCTGCGGCGATACGCGATGAGGTCGCGGATCGAGCAGAGCTTCAGCCGGTGCTTCTTGCGGAATTTCAGGAGCTCGGGCAGGCGCGCCATGGTGCCGTCGGCGTTGAGGATTTCACAAAGCACGCCGGCAGGCGCGAGGCCCGCGAGCCGCGCGAGATCGACACTTGCCTCGGTG
>JBGSYE010000261.1:0-5584 GCA_041751075.1 Chthoniobacteraceae bacterium | reverse complement strand
TCTCCGCGCCGGAGCGCCGTCGCCGGCTCGCCCAGGTGCAGGCCCGCATCGCCCAGTTCGCGGCGGCGCACTGACCTGTCAGCGCACGGCGCTTTGCCGCGCGTCCTATCCGCGTTACGTTCGCGGCGGAACGATTCTCTTTTTATGCGCTACTCGCTGCACATCGCCCGCGTCGCCGGGACCGACGTCAAAATCCACGCGACGTTCTTTCTCCTGCTCGCGTTCCTCGCGTTCATCTACTACCGGCATGGAGGCGCCGCCGCCGCCATCGACGGCGTCCTCTTCGTCTCGCTCATCTTTCTTTCCGTGCTCCTGCACGAGTTTGGCCATGCGCTTGCGGCAAGGCGCTACGGCATCCGCACGCCCGATATCACGCTGCTGCCGATCGGCGGCCTGGCGCGGCTCGAGCGCATCCCGGAGAATCCGAAGCAGGAACTCGTGATCGCGATCGCCGGTCCGCTGGTGAATGTCGCCATCGCCGGCTTGCTCTGGGCGTTCCTCGGCGTCACCGGCGGACTGCCGCATCCATCGACGATCGAGAGTGCCGGCGTGAGCCTGCCGGTCCGCCTGCTCACGGCGAATATCATCCTCGTCCTTTTCAATCTCATCCCTGCCTTCCCGATGGATGGCGGGCGCGTGCTGCGCGCCTTTCTCGCCATGCGGATGGATTATGCGCGGGCGACCCAGATCGCGGCGACCATCGGGCAGGGGCTGGCGTTTCTTTTCGGCGCCTTCGGCCTGCTGAATTCGCCGCCAATCCCGATGCTCGTGCTCGTGGCCGTCTTCGTCTTCCTCGGGGCGGGGCAGGAAGCGGCGCTGGCGCAACTGCGCTCCGCCTCGGTGGGGCTGCGCGTGGCGTCGGCGATGGTCACGCAATTCCAGTCGCTGCCCCGCCACGCCACCCTGCACGAAGCCGTGGATGCGCTGCTGCAGACGGCGCAGCATGAATTCCCGATCGTTGACGACGACGGCGCGGTGTGCGGCATCCTCATGCGCAACGATCTCATCGTCGCCCTGCGCAAGTCCGGCGCGGCCACCCCCGTCGCCGAGGCGATGAGGGTGAATGTACCGTCGCTGCACCACTCCATGCCGCTGGATCGCGCGCTCATGCTCATCCAGGAGAGCGGTTGCGACGCCCTGCCGGTGCTGGATACCGCCGGACGACTGGTGGGCCTTTTCACGCCGGAAAACGTGGGCGAACTGATGATGGTGCAGACCGCGCTGAAGAGCGCGCCCGGAGGCGGCCGGCTCCAGCGGCGCCCGCCTCCGCTGCCGGTCGGGTGAGAAGGTGCGGTCCTCAGTGTTCCGTGTTCAGTGTTCAGAACGAACCATCCGCAGTGTCGGGCCGATCTGCCGACTGAACGCTGACGACTTTTTCCGCCCGCAGTTGCCGCCTGTCGATCGCGGGCTAAGACTTTTTTCAACCAAAACCACATTTCTATGAGCATGCTTTCGATCCTCCTCTTTGTCGGCACCATGGCGCTCTCACTCTGGGCGATGGCCCGGGTCAAGAGCGTCTATAACAAGTACAGCCAGGTCGCCGCGGCCTCGGGGCGCACCGGAGCGGAAGTCGCGGCCGCCATCCTCGATCGCGCGGGTATTCGCGACGTCGATATCGTCCCGCACGACGAGATGCTCGGCGATCATTACGACCCCATTCACAAGCGTCTGGTGCTCTCGACGCAGAACTACCACGGCAACTCCCTCGCCGCGCTCGGCGTCGCCGCGCACGAGTGCGGCCACGCCATCCAGCACAAGATCGCCTACGCGCCGCTGCACTGGCGCATGGCCGCGGTCGGCGCCGTGAACTTCGTCAACCCGATGCTCGGCCCGGTGATGATGCTGGCCTTCCTCGGCCTGATCCCAGGGAAGCTCTTCCTGCTTATCAGCGCCATCGGGATGGGCGTGATCATGCTCTTCAATCTGATCACGCTTCCCGTCGAATTTGATGCGTCGCGTCGCGCCAAGGAAATCCTCGCTGGCATGGGGTTTGTCGGCACCGAGACCGAGATGGCCGGCGTGCGCAAGACTCTCGACGCCGCGGGCTGGACTTACGTCGCCGCGTTCATCACTTCGTTCGCCTACTTCCTCTACTATCTCCTCCCGCTGCTCCTCGGCGGACGGCGGGATGACTGAGCCCACCATCACGCCTCATGAACGAGTCCACCTCCATGCCGGACAGCGGCGACTTCGCCGACTTCATCGCCAGCCATGCGGCCAAGGTGACGCCGACAGCCGTGCACGAGCTTTTCGCACGGCTGCCGGAGCTGCGGGAAAAGGCCGCCGGGATCGATGCGGCCGGATTTCCCCAGGCGCCTGCGCAGTTTGGATTTCTCGCCGATTTGATCGAGAGCTTCGCCACCGATCGACTCCGCGATCTGCCGCTCGCCGCCGCGAGCGAGGCCGCCTTTGCGCTCATGTATCTCGATCGCGCCGTCGATCTCATCCCCGATTCCGTGGGGGCACTCGGCTTCACCGACGACGCAGCCATCGCGGTCACCGTCCTGCTCCGCCATGCGCCGGTATTTGCCGCCGCCGCCCGGTCGCAAGGCGCGGACTGGGCGCAGATTGCGCCGCGGTAGCTTCGGGCTCTTTCCCGGTCCGCACGGCGGGATGGCTGTCCAGTTGCGTTTTAACCGTGAGTGCCGCGTTAATGGCGGCTCGCCATGAATCCTGAGACCCTCTGGTGGATCCTCTTCAACGGCTTCGTCCTCGTGATGCTGGCGCTGGATCTCGGCGTCTTTCATCGCGAGGCCCATGAGGTGAAAATGCGCGAGGCGCTGACTTGGACTGGCGTCTGGATCTCGCTCGCGCTGCTTTTCAATCTCGGGCTTTACCGCGGCTGGGTCGGAGCGTACCCGCCGGCGGAGCGCCCCGAGGTCGCCCTCGCCTTCCTCACCGGCTACCTGATCGAGTACTCGTTGAGCGTCGATAACGTCTTCGTCTTCGCGCTGCTCTTCGGCTACTTCCACGTCCCGCCGAAGTATCAGCATCGCGTGCTCTTCTGGGGCATCCTCGGAGCGGTGCTCATGCGCGGGGCGCTCATCTTTGCCGGCATCGCGCTCATCCGGAATTTCCATTGGGTGATCTATGTCTTCGGCGCGATCCTCGTCCTGAGTGGGATCAAAATGTGGAAGAGCCACGGCGTGAAACTCGAACCGGAGAAAAACCCGGTCCTCCGACTGGTGCGCCGGCTTTTTCCGGTGGCTGGCGGCGATCATGGGCAGAAATTCTTCGTCCGCGAGAATGGCGTGCGCGCCGTCACGCCGCTCTTCGTGGTGCTCGTCTTTGTCGAGTGGAGCGATCTCCTCTTCGCGATCGATTCCATCCCGGCGATCCTCGCCATCACCGAGGATCCCTTTCTCGTCTATACGTCGAACGTCATGGCCATCCTCGGCTTGCGCTCGCTCTACTTCGCGCTGGCCGGGGTCTTGCAGATGTTTCACCTGCTGCACTACGGGCTCTCCGCGCTGCTGGTCTTTATCGGCGTGAAGATGTGGCTCGTGGATGTCTATGAGCTGCCCACGGCGCTATCGCTCGCCATCGTCGCGGCGATCCTCGCGGTGTCCGTGGTCGCTTCGCTCGTCTCGCCGCGCCGGCCCGACGCTTAAAATCACTGCGACAATGCCCAAGACCCGGACGCAGTGCCGGGTATTCTACGAGCCATGCGCCCTCTGCAAGCCCTCTTCCCCGCGCTGATTGCGAGCGTCTTTGCGACGCTCGCCTCCGCCGCCGAGCCCGACGTGCAGCGCATCTTTGCCGAGCATTGCCTGGAGTGCCACGGGCCGGACGACAAGAAGGGCGGCCTCGCGCTGACGGCGCGGGAGAATCTTTTTGCGGAGCTCGAGAGCGGCGCGCACGCGGTGGTGCCGGGCGACGTGGCGAAGAGCGAGCTGATCGCGCGCATCCTCTCGAAAGATCCCGACGAGCAGATGCCGCCGAAAAAGAAAAAGCCGCTGGCACCCGCCGAGATCGCCGCGCTGAAGCAGTGGGTCGCAGACGGCGCGAAGTGGGAGGTGCATTGGGCCTACGCGCCGATCTCCCGCCCGCAGCCTCTGCAAATCTCCAATCTCCAATTTTCAATTTCCAATCCCATTGACCGCTTCGTGCTCGCGAAGCTGGAGGAAAAGAAGATCAAGCCTGCCGCAGAAGCCGACCGCTACACGCTCATCCGCCGCGTCTATTACGATCTGCTCGGCCTCCCGCCGACTCCCGCGGAGGCCGACGCGTTCGTGAAGGACACCACGCCCGACGCCTACGAGCGGCTGGTGGATCGCACGCTGGCCTCCCCGCATTTCGGTGAGCGCTGGGGCCGCCACTGGCTCGATCGCGCTCGCTACGCGGACTCCGACGGCTACGAGAAAGATCGCCCGCGCCCCGACGCGTGGCGCTATCGCGACTGGGTCATCGACGCGGTAAATCGCGATTTGCCGTTCGACCGATTCACCATCGAGCAACTCGCCGGCGACCTGCTTCCCGACGCCACTGCGGAGCAGAAACTCGCGACCGCTTTCCACCGCCAAACGCTCACGAACACCGAGGGCGGTGTGGATCAGGAGCAGTTCCGCGTCGAGGCCACCTTCGATCGCACGGAGACCACGGGCAGCGTGTGGCTCGCCCACACCGTCGGCTGCGCGCGCTGCCACACGCACAAGTACGACCAGATCACCCAGCGCGAGTACTACCAGCTCTTCGCCTTCTTCAATAATGCCGACGAGACCAAGACGACCGTGGCCACGAGCCCGACGGCGGAACAGGAGTACGAACGCAAGAACGCCACGCACGCCGCGACGCTGAAGAAGCTCACCGCGAAGCTCGCGGTCGTGCGGGAGCAGCTCGGCGCGCGATTGCTGGATTGGGAAAAGGAGATCGCACCGCGGCTCGCGGCCGCCGACGGAAAGACGGCGAAGCAGGAACCGATCGACATCTACCGCGTGAGTAGCGGGGCCGACGTGGAGTTTCAACGGCTCGACGATGGCTCATGGCTGGCGACGACCGAGGCGAAGGCGCTGGACACTTACCAGATCGAGGCCGACCTGCCGCCGGGGATCATCAGCGGGCTGCGGCTCGAAGTGCTGCCTGATGAATCGCTCCCGAAGAACGGTCCCGGTCGCGCGAAGGACGGGAACTTCGTGCTTTCGAAAGTCAGCGTCGAAGCGAAGGGCGAAAACGTCGCGCTGCACTCGCCCGAGGCGGACTTCAGCCAGAAGCAATTCCCCGTGGCCAGCGCGCTCGATGGAGTGGCGGACAAAGGCTGGGGCATCGCGCCGCAGGCCGGCAAGCCGCACCACGCCACCTTTCAGTTCGTGCGTCCGCTCGAGGGTGGGCAGCGCATCACCGTCTCGCTCGGCCATCGGTATGCGAAGGGCGCCTTCACCATCGGCCGCTTCCGGCTCGTCGCGCTCGTCGGAGAGACGCCCGAGAGCATCGCGCCGAAGACGGTGCGCAACTTCGTCGCGATCGGTCCGGAAAAGTGGACCAACGACACGAAGGACGTGCTGGTGGATTGGCTCGAGCAGTCCGACCCCGCGGCGAGCCGCGTCGCCGCGGAGCTCGCCGCTGCGAAAGCCGCCGCGCCGCCGCT
>JBGSYE010000260.1:0-5109 GCA_041751075.1 Chthoniobacteraceae bacterium | reverse complement strand
GCCGGGGATCGCGCCCACCGACAGCGGACGCAGAAAGGCGACCTTCTCGGATTCGGCGATCATCGTCAGGCCATCCGGCTTGCGGAAGTCGCTGCCGAGTTTGGCGAGGAATTTGTTCGCCCCTATCCCGATGCTCGCGGTGAGCCGCCGCTCCTCCGCGATGCGCGACTTGAGTCGCGCGGCGAGCGGGACCGCCGCGCGCAGCGCTTCATCCGGAGTCGCGCCGGCGATCTGGCTGCTGAGATCGAGATACGCTTCATCCACCGAGATCTGCTCCAGGATCGGGCCGGCTGCTCGCAGGATCGCCATGATCTGCGCGGATTCCGCCCGATAGACCTCCATGCGCGGGCGGACAAAAATTCCCGCCGGACACAACCTCCCCGCGGTGCGCGAAGGCATCGCGGACCGGATGCCAAACTTCCGCGCTTCGTAGCTCGCCGCACAAACCACTCCACGCCGATCGGGCGACGAGCCGACGATGAGCGGCAGGCCGCGCCAGCCCGGTTCGTCGCGCTGCTCGATGGAGGCAAAGAAGGCGTCCATATCGACATGGAGAATCACGCGGGGCATCGGGCGGGAAAATTGCTCAAGACGGGAGCCGAGTCAGCAACGACCGGGAGCCGCGCCCCAGAAAGCCGGTTGCGAACCCCGGGATCACATCTTAAATCTCGCGCCAATGTTCCGAAAGCTCGCCATCCTCGCCGTCGCCGGCCTGCTCGCAGGCTGCGCCTCCAAGGATCGAGTGCATACCATGCGCGTGAGCGTGCCGCAGCAGCAGATGGCGGTGTACAAGCGCGGCGTAGAGATCGCGCGCTACGATGTCTCGACCTCGAAGTTCGGACTCGGCGATCAACGCGGCAGCAATCGCACGCCACTCGGGCGCCTGGAAGTGGCGAAAAAAGTCGGCGGTGGAGCGCGCCTCGGGATGAAGTTCAAACATCGCCGGCCCACCGGTGAAGTGGTGCGGCCGAATTCCCCCGGACGCGATCCGATCGTCACCCGCATCCTCTGGCTGCGCGGGCTCGAACCGCAGAACCGCAACACGTATCGGCGGACAATCTACATCCACGGCACGGCCGAAGAGTGGAAAATCGGCACGCCAGCGAGCTACGGCTGCATCCGTATGCGGTCGCGCGATGTCATCGATCTTTACAAGACCGTGGGCGTCGGCGCGCAGATCGTGGTGACGACCGTACCGCTGCCGAGCCCCTATGTGCAGACAGGCACTGCCTCGGTGGCGCCGGGGCTCTGACCGGGAAATTCCAAGAGCCAGGTACCAAAGTCCAGGCAAGCTCCAAGAGGAGAAGCAGGGAAGGATTCAAGGAAGCGGCGCGCGGCTGAGCGCTTGAAATCCCCCCTCTTGGATCCTGGATCTTGCCTGGAATTTGGTTCTTGGCGCTTGGTACTTCCACAGCACGCCGTGTAGCGTCGCGGCCCATGAGCGCCCCAGACAATCCCGACCTCACTCCGCTGAGCGGCGGCCCGACCGATGTCGCCCCGCTCGGCCGCACCGGACCGAAGCCCGCCCACGAACGCACCGCGGGGGAAGACGGCGATCCCTACGACTGGGCGGCGATTGCGCGCGATCCTGCATTTGCCGAGCTGAAGGCCGCCAAGCGCCGCTTCATCATCCCGGCGACGATCTTCTTCTTCGTCTATTACATGACGCTCCCGGTGCTGGTCGGCTTTTTCCCCGAGATGATGAAGACACCGGCGCTCGGCAAGGTGAACTGGGCCTACCTCTACGCCCTCTCGCAATTCCTCATGACCTGGGTGCTCTGCGCGCTGTATGTGCGCGCCGCCCGCCGCTGGGATGTGATGAATGCAACCCTCCTCTCCCGCTTTCCTCCCCGCTGAATTTGCCTGTGAATGGTGACTGGTGATCGGTGAATAGAGCGCCGCGCCACGATTCACCAGTCACCGATCACTAATCACATCCTCCGCCCCATGCTCGCCGCCTTCACCTTCACTCCCGCGCTCGGGATGTTCCTCGCCTTTGTCGCGCTCACGCTGGTCATCACGTATTTCTCGGCGCGCAAGGCGACCGGCTCCGCGGCTTACTTCGCCGCGGGACGCAGCATCAAGGGCTGGCAGAACGGGCTCGCCGTCGCGGGCGATTACATGAGCGCCGCGAGTTTCCTCGGCATCTCCGGCATCATCGCGCTGAAGGGCTACGACGGCTTCATGTATTCGGTCGGCTTCCTCGTCGCGTATCTCACGGTGCTCTTCCTCGTCGCTGAGCCGCTGCGCAATGCCGGTAAATACACGATGGCCGACCTGCTCGCCTACCGGCTCAGCCCGCGGCCCGTGCGCGCGCTGGCTTCGCTCAGCACTCTCACCGTCTCCACTTTCTACATGATCGCGCAGATGGTCGGCGCGGGCGGCATCATCAAAATCCTCATCGGCGTGGACTTCGTGCCCGCGGTCATCGGCGTCGGCGTGCTCATGCTCGTCTATGTGGTCTTTGGCGGAATGCTTGCGACGACGTGGGTGCAGATCATCAAGGCGATCCTGCTCATGGCGGGCGCCTTCGCCTTGAGCTGGATGGTGCTCGGAAGACACGGCTACAGCCTCACGCAATTCTTCAATGCCGTCTCCGCCGCGGACTACGCCGGCACCAGGGCGCCGGTGAATCTGCTCGATCCCGGCATGGCCTACGGCGCGACTGCGGCAAACCCGTGGGGCGCGTGGGATTTCGTCTCGCTCTCGCTCGGCCTCGTCCTCGGCACCGCGGGTCTGCCGCACATCCTCGTCCGCTTTTACACCGTGCCGGATGCGAAGACGGCGCGGGTCTCCGTGGTCTGGGCCACCGCGATCATCGGCGTCTTTTACATCCTCACCACCTTCTTCGGCTTCGGCGCCGCGACGCTCCTGAAGTATCCGCTCACTGCCGCCGGACTCCCGATTTCCGTGCCGCTTCCACCCGACGCCATCCCGCTCGATGCGAAGAACATCCCCGACGGCAACATGGTCGCGCCGATCCTCGCCCATGTGCTCGGCGGAGATTGGTTCTTCGCCTTCATCAGCGCGGTCGCCTTTGCCACGATCCTCGCCGTCGTCGCCGGCCTGACCATGAGTGCGAGCACGAGCTTCGCGCATGATTTCTACACAAATGTGATCCATCACGGAAAAGAGCATCGCCCTGGCGAGGAAGTGCGCGTCGCCCGGATCACCGCCTTCGTCGTCGGCGCGATGTCGATCTTTCTCGCGATCCAGTTGCGCACGCTCAATGTCGCCTTCCTCGTGGGTCTCGCCTTTGCCGTGGCTGCGAGCGCGAATCTGCCGGTGATCCTGCTGTCCATTTTCTGGAGGCGCTTCAATACCACGGGCGCCTGCGCCGGGCTCGCCGTCGGCCTCATCAGCTCGATCGTCCTGATCGTCATCAGCCCCAGCGTCATGGACCCCGCGGGCAAGGCGCTCATCACTGGCGATCCATTGTTTCCGCTGCGAAATCCGGGCATCGTCAGCATCCCGCTCGGCTTCATCGCGGCCGTGCTCGGCACGCTCTTCACTCGCGAGCCGGAGGCGGAGGCGAAATACGACGAACTCGCGGTGCGGGCGGAGACCGGCCTCGGCGCGGAGAAGGCGACGGCGCACTGAGAGTGAGGCGGACTTGCAGTCCGCCTTGTCTGCGCGGAAGGCAGACTGAAAGCCTGTCGCACATTGGAACACCTCTATTTCCACATCCCCTTCTGTCCGAAGCTCTGCCCGTATTGCAGCTTCTACGTGGAGGTCGGATCGCAGAACAAGACGACCGCTTTCCTGGATGCGCTGCTCCGTGAGGTCGAGATGGCGGGGGAGCGTTTTGATCTGCGGCCGCGCACGATCTACTTCGGCGGCGGCACGCCGAGCGCGCTCACGGCGGCGGAGCTCGAACACCTGCTCTGCGGATTGCGCGCACGACTCGATCTCTCGGCGCTCGAGGAGTGGGATCTCGAAGCCAATCCGGCAACGATTCGCCCGGAGAAGGCGCGACTGCTGCGCGACCTCGGCGTCACACGGCTGAGCCTCGGTGTGCAATCCTGGGACGACAGCCTGCTCGCCACACTCGGCCGCACTCACGACGCCGCGCGGGCCGAGGCCACCTTCGCGATTCTTCGCGACGCAGGCTTTGGAAACTTGAACGTCGATCTCATGTTCGGCGTGCCTGGGCAAACGCTCGCGCAGTGGCAGGCGACGCTGGCAAAGACCATCGCGCTCGGGCCGGAACACGTTTCGTGCTATTGCCTGACCTACGAGGAAGACACCGAGTACTTCCGCAAACTCACAGGCGGGCAATACCGCCAGGACGTGGACTTCGATGCCGACCTCTTCGAGGCGACCATGGAGACGCTCACCGCCGCGGGCTACGCGCAGTACGAGATCTCGAACTACGCGCGGCCCGGCGCCGAGTCGCGGCACAATCTCGCCTACTGGCGTGGCGCGGATTTCCTCGGCTTCGGTCCGAGCGCCTTTTCCACCGTCGGCCTGGAGCGGCGGCAGAATCTTGCGGACACGGCGGAGTACACTCGCCGCATCCTGGCCGGCGAATCCACGGTCGGATTCTCCGAACACGTCTCCCCCGAAACGCGCGCCGGGGAGAGGGCCGCATTCGGGATGAGGATGGCCGAAGGAGTGGCGCTGGCGGAGCTCAGCCCATGGTCCGCGGCGCTCACGGAGTTTTGCGAGCTGGGCTTCATCGAGGAACGCGCTGGGCGCGCGGTGCTGACGCGGCGCGGAAGACTCATGGCAGACGCCGTGGCCGCGGCGTTCGTATAGAGGTCGATGATCCACGACGTCGCCATCGTCGGCGCAGGTCCCGCCGGCAGTGCCTGCGCCGCTCTGTGCGCAGCGGCGGGGCTCCGGACTCTGCTGCTGGATCGCGCCCGTTTTCCGAGGGACAAGGTGTGCGGCGACTGCCTGAATCCTGCGTGCTGGCCGATCCTCGACCGTCTCGGCGTAAGCAACGCGGTGCTTTCCATGCCGCACGCGCGGCTCGAATCAGTGGATTTCTTCGGGCTCGGCGGACGCTCGCTCGCCTTCCCGCTGCCCGCCGGCGATCGTGGCGAGATCGCCGTGAGTCGCGCGCTGCTCGACGATGCGCTGCTCCGCCGCGCTGCCGCTCTCGGG